>NVWO01000024.1 GCA_002746255.1 Rhodospirillaceae bacterium
GCTATTTATTATTTCACTACTTGGTCTTGAGTTACTCGCGTTACACAACCCGACTTCTGCAAGTAGGTCGTTTTCATTTTGAACAAAATTTGATAAATCTTCTAGGGTAAAATCTTTCGTCATACGCAAAATATATTAGGTTTTGCACTATAACGAAGTATGATTTCACTTATTGTCTAATCCATCGTTAAAATTATTTTTTTGTCTTCAATTAACTTTCTGAGGTTAATTAAAGCATATCTCATTCTTCCAAGTGCAGTGTTAATACTAACATTTGTATCCTCTGCAATTTCTTTGAAGCTCATTTCCTGATAATGCCTCATAACTAACACTTGTTTTTGATCCTCTGGTAAAAACTCAATTAGTTCTTTTACATCACTGTGAATTTGAGATGTAATTAAATCATCCTCAATTGTTGGATCTTCTCGTTTGATGGTATCGAAAATATCAAAATCTTCTCCTCCATCTACAATTGGCATTCTTTTCTTCTTTCTGAAGTAGTCGATTACCAAATTGTGAGAAATTCTCATTACCCAAGGAAGAAACTTCCCCTCCTCATTGTATTTTTTTCTTCTGAGCGTATTTACTACTTTAATAAATACATCTTGAAAAATATCTTCTGCAAGTTGTTTATCTCTTACTAAATGCAGAATATACCCAAAAATCCGATCTTGATGACGACTAATTAATACCGCCAATGCAGATTCTTTACCGCTTAGGTAATTGCTTACCAATTCCTGATCGCTAATAATTGCTTGTGAACGCATAATACCTCCTTTTTTGAGAATTGCTAGCGCAATTCGTGATAAATAAAAATTCTAAATCAAAAAAGTAAATATTGTGCTATAGGCGTCTAATTTTAATTACTGTTTAAATGAGAAAATAATACATGTAACGCGTTAAGTTTCTCTTTATTGTGAGAAAATTATTTTTCTTCACGTATCAAATATACGAAAAAACGCGATACCTTTGCAGCCTTTAACAATTATTAACGTTTGAAATTGACTGTTAAGACGCAAATAAAGAAGGATTTAGACACAAAAAACAACATTATTATCTTAGGTGCTAAGGAACACAACCTAAAGAACATAGATGTTTCGATCCCTAGAAATAAATTGGTTGTAATTACCGGATTATCTGGCTCAGGTAAGTCTTCGCTTGCTTTTGACACTTTATATGCTGAAGGACAAAGACGCTATGTTGAGAGTTTATCTTCATATGCTAGGCAATTCTTAGGAAAAATAGAAAAACCAAATGTAGATCATGTTCATGGCATTTCGCCTGCAATTGCAATAGAGCAAAAAGTAACATCAAAAAACTCCAGATCAACCGTAGGTACCACCACAGAAATATTCGATTATCTGAAGCTATTGTATACTAAAGTGGGCAAAACCATCTCCCCTATTTCTGGAAAAGAGGTAAAAAAAGACACAATTGACGATGTTACCTCATTTATTGAATCGTTGACGAGTGAATCAAGTGTACTTCTTAAAACCAATCTTGAACTTACTAAAGACAAAAATGTTGATTTACTGAGTATTTTAAGTCAGCAAGGGTATAATCGAATTGCAGTTGATGATAAAGTTTATAAGATTCTTGATTTAGATACCATGCCTGAGGGTAAGAGTTATGAGCTGGTTATTGACAGATTTAGCGCAGACTTATCAGAAGAAGCCAATTTAAGCAGAATTAAAGACTCCGTTGAAATTGCTTTTTTTGAGGGAAGAGGTAAATTAACCATCGCCCCAATGAACGATGTTCCTGCCAGACAGTTTTCAAATCAGTTTGATCGTGATGGGATTAAATTCGAAGTTCCGAGCCTACATTTCTTTAGTTTCAATAACCCCGTTGGTGCGTGCAAAAAATGTGAAGGTTTTGGAAGTATAATAGGTATAGACCAGGACCTGGTGATTCCTAATAAGAGTTTATCTATTTATGACGATGCTGTTATGTGTTGGAAAGGCGAAAAAATGAGTGAATGGAAGCATTCGTTAGTATTGGCCAGTACTAAATTCGATTTCCCTATTCATAAGCCAATATATGATCTCACAGAAGAGCAATTAGAATTGCTTTGGACCGGAAACGAGCATTTTAAGGGTTTAAACGATTTTTTCAAATTTATTGAAGAAAAAAGTTACAAGATTCAATACCGCGTAATGTTGTCGCGTTACAGAGGTAAAACTAAATGTAATGACTGCAATGGAACACGTTTACGAAAAGATGCTCAATATGTAAAAGTTGGAGGTAAATCCATTAGTGAAATTACTTCTGTATCTATTAAAGAGAATCTGGAATTTTTCTTGAAGCTTAAACTTGGTAAGAATGATGCAATAATTGCCGACAGGTTATTGCTGGAAATTCGTACACGGATTCAATTTCTTGCTGATGTTGGTTTGGGCTATCTTACTCTTGAAAGACAGTCTTCAACGCTATCAGGCGGTGAATCACAAAGAATTAACCTGGCAACGTCGCTTGGAAGCACTTTAGTAGGCTCAATGTATATTCTGGATGAGCCAAGCATTGGTTTACACTCGAAAGACACAGAAAGGCTTGTACATGTCTTAAAATCATTAAAAAACCTGGGAAATACAGTTATTGTTGTTGAGCACGACGAAGATATCATGCGTGAAGCAGATTTAATAATTGACCTTGGTCCTGAGGCCGGAAGACATGGTGGTGAGTTGATGTTTCAAGGAACTCATAAAGACCTGATAAAATCTGAAAAGAGTCTTACAGCCAAGTATCTCACAAACAGGCTACGAGTAGAGGTTCCGAAAAAAAGAAGAAAGTGGAGTAAAAGCATTAAAGTTATTGGAGCCTGTGAAAATAACCTCAAAGGCATTGACGTTGAATTTCCGCTTAATATTTTGTGCTTAATTACCGGTATAAGCGGTTCTGGAAAATCTTCGTTGGTAAAAACAATTTTATTACCGTGTCTCAAAAAGCACTTTGACAGCTACAATGGTCACACGATTAAATCAGATAAAATAGCGGGTGATTTAAGTAGCATTAGCAGGGTAGAATACATCGATCAAAACCCAATCGGAAAATCATCGAGGAGTAATCCGATTACCTATATTAAAGCATACGATGACATTCGTAACCTTTATTCAGATCAACAATCGTCTAAGATTAATGGATACCGACCATCCCACTTTTCTTTTAATGTTGATGGTGGCAGATGCGAAATGTGTGAAGGAGAAGGCATTAATTCGATAGAAATGCAGTTTATGGCCGACATTCATTTAACGTGCGAGGCCTGCAACGGACAACGTTTTAAGGATGAGATTCTTGAAGTAGCATTTCGAGGCAAGAATATTTACGAACTGCTTTGTTTATCTGTTAATGAAGCCATCGAGTTCTTTGATGCAGAGAATAGTAACGTATTGATTATCAAACGAATMATTGAAAAACTGAAAACACTGCAAGATGTTGGTCTCGGCTATGTACAATTAGGGCAAGCTTCGAGCACGCTTAGTGGTGGTGAGGCCCAAAGGATCAAATTAGCATCATATCTAGACAAAGGCACGAATTCGAGTAAAAAACCAATTTTGTTCATTTTCGACGAACCATCTACCGGCCTACATTTCCATGACATTAAAAAGTTACTTGGTTCAATGAATCGATTGATAGACCTTGGACATTCAATAATCGTAATTGAACACAACCTGGACATCGTAAAATGTGCCGATTGGGTGATTGACTTAGGCCCTGAAGGAGGATCAGACGGTGGCGAACTACTATTTGCCGGCACACCCGAGGGATTAGCTAAATGCAAGAGATCGTATACGGCAAAGTATCTTAAGGAGAAGCTGAGGTAGGAAGTTAGAAGAGGGAAGTCTGAAGTCGGAAGTTTTTTGTGTGCTGAGAAGAGGGCTAGTATGGCATTTCAAATTGAATGCGCTGTATTATACTTAAGCATTTTGCTCACTTTCATACTGTTTTTCAAACAAATTGAAATACAGGCCTTTTTGCTTCAATAAATCATTGTGTGTGCCCAATTCTTTAACCTCGCCGTTGTCTAGTAACAGTATCTGATCGGCCCTTTGAATTGTACTCAATCGATGGGCAATGATAATTGAAGTTCTATTGTGCGTGAGTTTGGCTATTGCTTTTTGAATAACTTCTTCCGTTTCCGTATCGATAGATGAAGTTGCTTCATCCAGCACCAAAAGAGAAGGATTATAGACATATGCTCTTATAAAAGAAATCAATTGTCGCTGCCCTACTGATAACATGGCCCCTCTTTCATGCACATTGTAATCGTAATTTTCGGTAAGTTGCATGATAAAATCGTGAGCTCCTACTTCTTTTGCAGCTGCAATTATCTGTTCGCGTGAAATGGCTGGATTATTAAGGGTTATATTATTGTGAATTGTATCAGAGAATAAAAATACATCCTGCAATACAACACCAATTTTGCTCCTCAGGCTCTCAATAGAAATATCTCTGATATCACAATCATCTATTAAAATTGAGCCCTTTTGAAATTCATAGAATCTGCTGATTAGATTTATTATTGAAGATTTACCAGCACCAGTCGCCCCAACAATGGCAAGGGTCTGCCCCACTTTTACCTTAAATGAAACATTTCTCAGAACCCATTGTTCTTCTGTATATGCAAACCACAAATCATCAAACTTAACCTGGTTAGCAATTCTTGAAATCTCCTTCTCTCCATCTGTTACAATCTGCTCGTTATCAATTAGTTTGAAGACCCTTTCTGATGCCACCATGCCCATTTGCAGTGTATTGAAACGATCTGCAAGCTGCCTTATTGGCCGGAACAACATATTTATATATAGGATGAATGCTACCAAATTCCCTATGGTAACCGTATCCATTATAATTTCCTTTGCTCCAAACCACACCATTAATGCGATTGATAACGCACTTAATATCTCAACTATCGGAAAGAAAATTGAATAAGCCCAAACAGATGCGATGTGAGCATCCCGATGCCGCCGATTGATCTTCTTAAAAGCTTTCATTTCAGCATTTTCCCGGTTAAAAACCTGTATAACCGGCACCGCCAAGCAGAAGGCATACCAGCAAAAGCCATGGCCCTGTATCCAGCCAGCGGTCCAAAAGCCATCCCATGGCCGCACCGACGAAAAGCGACGCGACCATTTCAACGCCCATGCGCAGCGCCAGCCCAATGGGCGATGGCTGGGGCGGGGCGGAATTGGCCGTCGGCCGTGCGTCGCGGGCCTTCCGGATCCGGCCGGCCAGCTCCTCAATCGAAGGGGGCCGCTCGTCTTTTGTCATGGGTAGATGGCGTTCGTGTTTTGCCTCCGCTTCGGCACTGGGTCCGGGGCAACATAGGTGCGGGATTTAAGGCTGTCAAGCATCTGGAACGAAGCAATTCTGGCCAAAAAAAGGCTTTTTCTTCATGGAGTTATAAAGAACGTCTCGGGGCGGGTCAGGCGGTTTCGCGCAGTTGCTCTGCATCTTGCAGATCAACGGAAACGATCTGCGAGATTCCCTTCTCGCTCATGGTCACCCCGAACAGGCGATCCATCCTCGCCATGGTCATCCGGTGGTGGGTGATGACCAGAAAACGGGTCTTGGAACTGTGGGCGATTTCATCGACAAGGGTGCAGAAACGGTCGACATTTGCGTCGTCGAGCGGGGCATCCACCTCGTCCAGGACGCAAATCGGCGCCGGATTGGTGAGAAAGACGGCAAACAACAAGGCAATGGCTGTCATCGCCTGCTCGCCACCGGAGAGAAGCGACATGATCTGCAGCCGTTTCCCGGGCGGGCTGGCCATGATTTCGAGGCCGACGTCGAGGGGGTCGTCCGCCTCGGTGAGTTTCAGATGGGCCTCGCCACCGCCGAACAGGCGGGTGAAAAGTTCGCGAAAATGGGCATTAACCTGGGTGAAGGCCGTCTGAAGGCGGGCTTCGCCTTCGCGGGTCAGCTCGGCGATTCCCTTACGAAGCCGGGCGATCGCCGCCACCAGATCCTCGCGCTCCGTCGTCATCCCGTGGATCTGTTCCTCAAGCTCCTCAGCCTCTACCTCGGCGCGCAAATTCACAGGCCCCATGCGGTCGCGTTCGCGCGAATAGCGTTCGAATTTTTCCTCGATTTCGGCCGGATCGGGAAGGGGGTCGCCCTCTTTAATGCCTGCCACTTCGGCCACGTCTTCGGGGGCGCATTCAAGACGCTCGCGGATTCGCTCAAGGGTCGCCTCAAGGGCCTGGGCGGCCTGGGCCAGTTGCGCCTCCATGCGAATGCGCTCTTCGCGGCTTTCGGCAAGCTCCCGTTCCGCGGCCTTGAGGCCCTTGTCTTTTGCTGCCAGCTGGCTTTCGCCCTCTGCAAGGCAATCGGCGGCTTTGGTGCGGGTGTTCTCGGCGGCCTCGACCCGCAGGGCAAGTTCTTCGCGTTTGGTGGCAATTTCCGCAGGCCGGGCAGCCAGACGCTGCTGCTCTGCGTCGGCGGTCTGACGCCGTTCGGTCAAGCGGGCCTGCTGGCCCTCGGCGGCCTCGGCCTGCTTTTTCCAGGAAATGGTTTCGGCATCGATCGCGTGCAGCCGCGTTGTCCGCGCGGCGCCTTCCTGACGCAGGCGGTCATGGGTGGCCTGGCATTCGAACATGCCGACCCGCCGTTTTGAAAGCGTCTGGCGTTTTGCCTCAACGCGATTTCGCGCTGCCTGCAAATCGCCAAACTCGGCAAGGGCTGTGTTGACTGCGCGCATCCGTTCCACCGTTTCTTCGTGGTCCAGGGCGACGCGTTGGGCGTTCTCTTCAAGGGCCGAAAGTTGCGAATTTATTTCAGCGATTTTGCTGGCGATGGCCGCCTGGGCCTTGCGCGCTTCGGCAAGGGTTGTGTTTGCTTCGGCAAGGGTGCGGCGCTGATCCCGCGTCGCCTGTGCCGCCGCTTCGGCGGCCTCAACCGCGCCCTGATGGGTGTTGGTCCGGTTCGCAACCAGGCTTTCCGCCTCGACCCGTTGCCCCTGAAGTTCCTGCAATCGGCTGCGCTGACGAAGCCTGGTTGCTGCGGCCGACGGCGCTTCGGAACTGGTTTCGAACCCGTCCCAGCGCCAAAGATCGCCCGCTGGGGTTACCAGACGCTGGCCCTGGTGAAGGGACCCGGCAAGGCGCGCGCCGGTTTCGCGATCGGGGACGACGCCAATCTGGGAAAGCCTGCGGCCAAGAATGTCCGGCGCGCGAACATAGGTGGCAAGCGGTTCGCTGCCTTCTGGCAGAGCCGGGCAGTTTGAAGCGACCGGGGCGGCGCGCCAGTGAATGGGGGCATCCAAATCCGCCGCCGCGTCCAGATCGTCGCCAAGGGCGGCACCAAGGGCGGTTTCATAGCCGGTTTCAACGGCAATCGCATCGACAAGCGGCGTCCAGACGTCATGTTCGGCATTGCCGGACAGTTCGGTCAGCGCCGTTTCCTCGGCGTGCAGCTTTGCAAGGGCGTTCTCCGCCTCGTGCAGATGGTTGCGCGCCATGTTCGCATCGTCATGGGAGGCGTCGCGTTGCAGTTCCGCTTTTTCCAGCGTGTCATGCGCGTTTGCGGCGTGGGCTTCGGCGATGGCCAGTGCCTTTTCAGCCTCGTTGTGTGTTTCCGGTCCGATTCCTTCGGCTTTCAGCCTTGCCTGGCGTTCGGTGATTTCCTTCTGGTGGGCACCTGTTCGGGTCAGCCGCGCTTCCAGATTGTGCAGTTCTTCGGCAAGCTTTGTTTTGCGGGCGTCGTCGGCGGCGACACGCTCGGTCAACTCGGTCAACTCGCTCTCCAGGGCTTCCACCTCGGTGGTTGCCGTGGCCAGCTGCTCGGACGCTTCTTTTTGGGCGGTGTCTTCGCCTTCGCGGGCGTTGATAAGAATTTTTCTTTCGTCGTCCAGCCGCTCCAGCGTCATGGCCGCGTCATGGGCAAGGGCCTGTTCGCGCAGCAGATCGTTTTCGATCTGGGCAATTCGTTCGACGCATTCCCGCTGGGCCGTCTGCAGGCGCGCTTCTTCGGCGTTCAGTCCATCGCGGGCAAGCAGGAAGGCCTGTAGCTCGGCGGCGGCTTCGGCCTCGTTTTTACGAAGGTCGGGCAACGTCGCCGCCACGTCTGCCTGGGCCGTAGCGGCGGTGGCCGCGGCGCGGGTGCGATCGGTAACGTTCGTTTCCCCTTGGGCGAGCTGTGCCTCGGCGCACGTAATTTCGGCGCGGCTGGCAATCCATTTCATGTGCAGCAGCAGCGCTTCGACTTCGCGGATACGCTCGCTCAGGCGGCGATAGCGAGACGCCTGGCGCGATTGTCGTTTTAGGGCCTGCAACTGGGTGTTGAGGGTTTCGATGATGTCGTCGAGGCGCGTGAGATTCGTTTCTGCGGCACGCAGGCGAAGTTCGGCCTCGTGCCGGCGGCTGTGCAGGCCGGCGATGCCCGCCGCCGCTTCAAGCAGGCCACGGCGATCCTTGGGCTTGGCATTGATGATGGCGCCGATCTTGCCCTGGCTGACCAGGGCGGTGGAACGCGCGCCGGTCGCCGCATCGGCAAACAGAAGCTGAACATCCTTGGCGCGAACGTCCTGGCCGTTCACGCGGTACAGCGACCCTTCGCCCCGCTCGATCCGCCGCGAGACCTGGAGTTCGTCCAGATCGTTGAATTGCGCCGGTGCGGTGCGATCCTGATTGCTGAGCCACAGGGAAACTTCGGCAAGGTTGCGCGCCGGACGGGTTACCGTCCCGTTAAAGATTACGTCGTCCATTTCGCCGCCGCGCATCTGTTTTGCAGACGTTTCGCCCATGGACCAGCGCAACGCTTCGACAAGGTTCGACTTGCCACAGCCATTCGGCCCGACGATGCCAGTAAGCCCGGATTCGATCACAAGTTCCGTCGCATCCGCGAAGGATTTAAAGCCCATCAGCGAGAGTTTCAGAAACTGCACGTCAGTTTCCTTCTGCTTCCTTCAGGAGGGGGGCGAGAATTGCGTCGAGATCTTCCAGGGATGCCGCGCCGACATATTTTTCACCCTGGATGATAAGGGTAGGCGTCGAGGTGATTTCATATTCCTTTTCACCATAGATGCGTTCTTCCAGGATGGCATCGCCAAGGGCCGTATTCTGCATGCAGGCGGCGAAGCTTTTCGCATCGATGCCAGCCATCTTGCCGAGATTCATAAGCTCCGTTCGTGGATCGTTCGATCCCGCCCATTGCCGCTGGCGCGCAAACAACATGTCGAGAAACGGAAAATATTTTTCTTCGGACGTGCAGCCGGCAAGCATGGCGGCTTTATGGGCGGTGTTGTCGAGGGGGAAATTGCGATAGATGAACCGGACTTTCCCGGTGTCGATGTATTTTGCTTTTAAAAGCGGCAGAATCTCAATGTGGAACCTGGCGCAATGGGAGCAGGTGAGGGACGAATAGTCGAGGATCGTCACCGGGGCGGTTTCCGATCCAAGGGCATGTACCGGCCCCGGCGCCGCGTCGATGGTGCCACCGGCGTCCCCACGCGCACCGTCCCCGGAATCACAGCCATAGACGGGCAGGATGAGAACCGTAAAAAACAGGATATGGCGGATAGCCCGCCGGAGGCCCACAAGATATAGCATTCTGTCGGGCAGTATAAGCGTGGCAGCGGAAACCGGCAAGTCGCGTATCCGTCGCGTATCCGATGGCAAATCGGCCTATTTTCCGGGCTCTATTCCGGGGCCGGTCTTGTCTCTGGCGGATGCCTCGACGGCTTCGCCGAGACGGGCGAGGGCCTGGTCAAGGCTAGCCTGGTCAAGGCTGCTGTCGTTCTTAGACGATGCCTTTGCCGCGTTCGGCGGTGGCTCAGTCGTGGCCGCTGGTTTTGCGCGCGGTTTTTTCTTTGTCGTTCCTGCCGGCATGTCTTGAGTAAGCCGTAGCTTTTTGACAGCCCCGTAGCCTAGAAAGCCGTTGATCCGCTCCAGCAACATCGGCTCCAGATGCTGCAACTCTGTCGCCAGATTGCTGGCGACAGCGAGATGCAGTGTGCCGTCGCTGCGCGACCCTTTCGAAAAGACAAGCTTCCTCGGCAGGCTTCCCTGGCTAATGGCCGGTCCGACGATTTCCGGCCATTTCGTAATCAGTTTGGCAATCGCGCCCCCCCGGCGGCCCAGGGCCGTTGTGGTGATGGAAGGCACAAGCTGGGCCAGAGATCGCGTTCCAACCCGTTTTGAAGACAGGGGCATGGTGGCGTTTCCTTTTTCCTTGCCGGGCTGGCATGGATCGGTCCGGGGGGCCATGCTAGGCCCGAAGGGACAGTCGGGCAATCGGCGCGATGAAGGAAGTGCTTGATCCGGGGCCATGGCAGGAAAACGCAAAATATCGCAAAAAAAGATGGCGGCGACGCCCGCCCGCCTCGTGGGCGCGCTGCTTCGCTGGTACGACCGGGGGCACCGTTCCTTTGTGTGGCGGGCGGCGAGCGGTGCAACACCGGACCCTTATCGGGTCTGGCTTAGTGAGGTCATGCTGCAACAGACCCAGGCGGCGACCATGGAGCCCTATTTCCGAGAATTCCTCGATCGCTGGCCGACCTTGGAAGACCTGGCCCGGGCCGATCAGGACGCGCTGCTCCATGCCTGGCAGGGGCTTGGCTATTACAGTCGTGCACGAAACCTGCTGCGCACGGCCAAAATTGTCGCCGGCGAGATGGGTGGCCGGTTCCCGGAAGAGGCCGGCGAACTTCTGGCCCTTCCCGGCATTGGTCTCTACAGCGCTGCGGCCATTGCGGCCATTGCCTTTGAAAAACAGGCGACGGTCGTTGACGGCAATGTCGAACGCGTGATCGCGCGTCTTTTTGCAATCACCGATCTGCTGCCCCAGGCAAAAAAGCAGATCCGGGACTGTGCCGAAACGCTCACGCCCAAACGCCGTCCGGGCGATTATGCCCATGCTATCATGGAGCTTGGCGGCACCCTTTGTCGTCCGGTCCGCCCGGATTGCCCCCATTGTCCGTGGTCATTTGCCTGCGAGGCCCATGCCCGCGGTCTGGAAGGTGAGCTTCCCCGGCGCGTCCGGCGACCGCCCCGCCCGACGCGGTATGGCGTTGTCTTCTGGCTCAGGCGGGGGGATGGCGCCGTCCTGCTGCGTCGCCGTCCGGAAAAGGGGCTTCTCGGCGGCATGATGGAATTTCCTTCTACCGAATGGCGGCAAGAAACATGGGCCCCAGAAGAGGCATGGTCCCATGCGCCGTTGCCGTCGGCAAAGCTCGTTTCCAAGGCATCGCTGCCGGGAAATGTGCGCCACGATTTWTCCCATTTCCGGCTGGAACTTTGTGTCGTCATGGCAGATGTCATGGCAAAGCCGCGTGGCTGCGTGCTGGCGCCGAAAAACGCGGTCTGGTGTTTGCCGGACCGGTTTGGTGACCATGCTCTGCCATCGGCCATGGGAAAAGTGATCGGCCATGTTGGTGGCGCTATCGGGGAACCTGCCGGCGACGAGCCCCGGTCGTGAAGTCGGTGTTGGGACCCCTACGCAAAGGCTTTGTGCCTTGTGCGCACGCCCGGATAGGTCGCCTTCAGGAAGACGCGCGACTCGGCAAGGATCTTGTCCACCTGGCGGGCAAGGGTGATCGCGCGGGGAAACGCGCCGCCCTTGCAGGCCGCTTCGATGGCGGCGGCGTGGCGGCTTAATCTGGAAAAGCCGCAATTGCCGGCGATGCTTTTAAGGTCATGGGCATTTTTGGAAAGCGTGTCCGTATCGCGATTTTTTACGGCGCGACGCATGGCGTCCGCGTGGGTGCCGGCGGTTTCGTCAAAAAGAATCAGAAGGTCGATCGTTGATTCCAGCCCGACCATCGCTTCAAGGTCGGCAAGCATGCCCGGTTCAAGAAGCGGGGGGTCGTTTTGTTTCTTTTCCATGATGGCTTCTCCACCGTTCGTCCAGCGTTCGATCAGCGCAATCAATTCATGGGCGGCGATCGGCTTGGCCGCAAAATCGTTCATGCCGGCCTGGTAAAAATTTTCCTGATCGGCAGGTGTGCTGTTTCCGCTAAAGGCAATGATGGGCAATTGGCGTTTTGCATTGGAAAGCGCGCGAATGGCCCGGCTCGCGTCGAGGCCGTTCATCGCCGGCATTTCGATGTCCATCAGGACAAGGTCGCAATCCCCCTGCCGTACGGCCTTGACGGCCTCCGCACCATTGTCGACGCCGTGGGCTTTAAACCCGGCAACGCGCAGGATTGTGAGCACGATGTTCCGCATCGCCGCGTTGTCGTCGGCGACAAGGATATGCGCCGCGCTGCGTTGCGTGCCCAGGTGCCGTGTGGCCGCGTCGCCTTTTGCGAAGAGGAATGTCGGCTCTGCCGCGACCGGCGGGTGCCGGATTGGTGTGTGGGCAGCCTGCGTTTGCGTTTGCTGCGCGCGGGGTCTTAAGAGAGTGGGTCTTGTGTTTCTCATGGCCCGGTTCCTTGATCCGGCCCCTGTCCGTTGGGATCATGCCCCCTTTGACTTTTTTATTCGTCGTTTGTTCCCAGGACATCGGGTTGTGCATGCACACGTTATAAGATGAATTGTTTCCTTTTCATGCAACCATTAGACGAGTAAATGGTTAATAAAGCTTTAATTGGGCGCTGCTCCGCAACGTCTTGAAAAGCAGAATTTTTTTGTGTGATTTTGCTTGCGAAGCGCAGGGGGCCGCTGATTGCTGGCCGGTTTCCCAGGCTTTCTAGCGGGGCTCCGCGCGCAGGCGCTGGCGTAGTTCGTCGATCAGCGCCGGGCCTTCGTTTGATTCGTAATGCCAGAACGTCCAGCCATTGCAGGACGGGCTTCCCTGAGCAAGCGCGCCGATCTGATGGATGGAGCCGCGCTGGTTCATGAAGGCGAGATTGCCGTCCGAGCGGATTTTTGCGTGGAAGCGTCGCTGGGCATCGAAAAGCACATCCCCAGGTGCCAGCAGACCGCGTTCGACCAGCGAGCCGAAGGGAATTCGGGGTTCGTTCCGTTTTGATGGCGTGTGCAGCAGTTCCGGGTCGGTCGTTTCCGTGATGGCGTCGATGCGTTTCCGGGCGAAATCTGCATAAACGGGGTCTTTCTCGATGCCGATAAAATTGCGACCCAGTTTTTTGGCGGCGGCCCCGGTCGTGCCCGTTCCAAAGAAGGGATCAAGAATAACATCGCCCGGTTGCGTCGCGGCAAGGATTGTACGGTAAAGCAACGACTCGGGTTTTTGGGTTGGATGGACTTTGCGTCCGTCCTGGCGCAAACGTTCCTTGCCGTTGCAGATGGGAAGCAGCCAGTCGCTGCGCATTTGCAGGCCTTCGTTCAACGCCTTCATGGCGTCGTAATTGAAACGGTAGCGGCTTTCCTTTTCCCGGGTGCACCAGATAAGGGTTTCATGGGCGTTTGTGAAGCGGCGTCCCCGGAAATTCGGCATCGGGTTCGTCTTGCGCCAGACAACATCGTTCAGGATCCAAAAACCGATGTCCTGAAGCTGTGTGCCGATCCGGAAAATATTGTGATAGCTGCCGATGACCCAAAGCGTGCCGTCTTTTTTCAGAACCCGTCGCGCCGCCGTAAGCCAGTTTTTCGTAAATTCGTCATAGGCGGCGAAGGTGGCGAATTTGTCCCAGTCGTCGTTGACCCCATCGACAAGGCTGTCATTCGGTCGCCGTAAATCGCCTGAAAGCTGCAAATTATAGGGGGGGTCGGCAAACACCATGTCGACCGAGGCCGGCGCCATGGCGTTCATTTGCGCGATGCAATCGCCGACATGAATTTCGTTGCGCGCGGGCGGTTTTGTTTGCGTCATGGCGGGAGGATGGGGAAAGCACGCGGCGAGGTCAAAGAAAAAAACGCAAGAATCGCCTTTGAATCAATATGTTAGGAGGAAATCTCCGCCAGACTCAAGATGTGGGGGATGGGCCGGAAACTTCGCCTGTGATGTGGGGTGACGCCATGGGCAAAAAGGGCGTCGCGGTGCTTCGCCGTGCCATAGCCGGCGTTCCGTTCCCAGCCATAGGCCGGGTGCCGTTGCGCCAGCCGCGCCATCAGCCGGTCGCGGGTGACCTTGGCGACGATGGAGGCGGCGGCGATGGAAAGGCTGATCCCGTCACCGCGCACGACGGTGCGCACCGGACAGGCAAGCGACGGCGCCTGGTTGCCATCGACAAGGGCCAGGTGAGGCGCAATTTTCAGCGCCGCGACGGCACGCGTCATGGCCAGCATCGTCGCATTCAGGATGTTGAGGCGGTCGATTTCCCGAACACTGGCCGCGCCGATGCCGATGTCGATGTCGCTAAGGGAAAGCAGTCTTGCCAGAACCTGTTCGCGGCGTTTTGGCGTCAGCAATTTTGAATCCTGCACCAGAGGGCCGAGGTCTTCTGGAAAGGTGGCGGGGTCAAGCACGACGGCGGCGGCGACAACCGGACCGGCCAAGGGGCCGCGCCCCACTTCATCAACCCCGGCGACCCGACCGGGAATGCCCGTTTCAAGGGAGAAATCCGGCAATTTTTTGCTCCACGTATTTTCGCACCTATGATTCTAGCATGGATCGTTGGGGCCCAAACCCCGGTCCGCTGCGGGACAGGCCCGGGCCATCTATTGCCAGAGCTATATGACGGCGTTGCTTCTGTGCTAAACAGGCGAAAAACCAGGCGCGTTTTTCCCATATCGCACATATCGCACATATCGCACATGGCGCAACGGCCCCTTCTCAGCATTGTCCTGCCCACCTGGAATGCCGCTGCGCATCTTGAGGCGACCCTTGTGGGCCTCTGCGAAAGCGGCCTTGCCCTTACTTATGAAGTGATTGTTGCCGATGGCGGCTCGACGGATGGCACGGTTGCGATTGCAAAACGCTTTGGGGCCAAAATCGTGACGCCAACCAAAGGAACGCCGCCCGGTCGTGGTCACCAGCTGCGCGCGGGCGCGGATGCGGCACATGGGCGCTGGCTTTTTTTCCTTCATGCGGACAGTGTGCCGACGCCGCAATGGGCGGGCGCGGTTGTGACCTTTCTTGACGCGCCGGAAAATGCAGGCCGGGCGGCAGCGTTCCGCTTTGCTCTTGCCAGCGACGCGCCTGCGGCACGGCGGCTTGAAAAAATCGTCGCGCTGCGTTGCCGCGTCCTTGGGTTGCCTTATGGGGATCAGGGGCTGCTTCTCTCACGCGCCCTTTACGATGCCATGGGCGGTTTTTCACCACTTCCAATCATGGAGGATGTCGAATTTGTCCGCCGTCTGGGAAGGGCGCGACTGCGCCTGCTTGATGTGCCCCTGGCGACGTCGGCGGAACGGTATGAACGGGACGGCTATTGGCGACGGTCGTTGCGCAATTCTCTTTGTCTCACCCTTTATTTTCTCGGCCTGCCTTCCCGGCAGCTTCGCCGCCTCTACGGATGAGGCGCCAAGGCCACCTGGTTCTTTTCGCGAAGGCACCGCGCCTGGGCCGGGTCAAGCGACGCCTTGCCCGCCAGATTGGCAGCGTGGCGGCGTTGCGCTTTCATCGTCAGACGGCGGCGGCCATGCTTAAAAAACTTTCCCATCCCCATTGGCGGCTCTCGCTTTTTCTGACGCCTGATGATGCCGGGGGGGTTGGTTGCGTCTGGCCGCAGGCCAAACCGGCGCGCCGGATGGGCCAGGGCCTTGGCGATCTTGGCCAGCGCATGGCGCGGGTTTTTCAAAATTTGCCGCCCGGGCCTGTTGTGCTGATCGGTTCGGACATTCCAGACATCACGCCCGACGATATCCGCGACGCCTTTCGCGCCCTTGAAGATCACGATGCCGTCTTTGGCCCGTCTCCCGATGGGGGGTACTGGCTCGTCGGGTTTCGCCGTCGCGTTCTTCCCTTTCATCCTTTTCAGGGGGTGCGCTGGTCCTCGCCCCATGCGCTTGCGGACACGCTTTGCAATCTCACCCATCTTCGCGTCGCGCATCTTGCAAGCCGCGAGGATGTCGATACGGGGGCGGAATATCGCCGTTGGCAGCAACGCCAGAAATTGAAAGCTAGCGTTCCTGAAGGCGGGGCATGATCTCGACGAAGTTGCAGGGACGATAACGGCTATCCAGCTGCCAGCGTAAAATGCCCTCCCAGCCATCTTTGCAGGCGCCCGGCGAACCGGGAAGCGCGAACAGAAAAGTGCCGCCGGCAACGCCGCCCGTGGCGCGCGACTGAATGGTCGAGGTGCCGATTTTATCAAAACTAAGCGCGCGAAAAAGTTCGCCAAAGCCTTCAATCTCTTTCTCATAGACTGCGCGAAAGGCCTCCGGCGTTACGTCGCGTCCCGTAAGCCCGGTGCCACCTGTAGCGATGACGCAATCCACCAAAGGGTCTGCGATCCACGTCCTCAGCTGGGCAACGATCTCTGCGACGTCGTCGTGCACAATGGCGCGCTGGACCAGTTTGTGACCGGCCCTGGTTGCGGATTCGGCAAGCACATTGCCGGATTTGTCATCTGCTTCATTGCGCGAATCCGAGACTGTCAGGACAGCGATGTTAACGGGAATAAAAGCCCGTGATTCGTCAATTGCCATATTCAGCCACCTCGTTGCCATCCTTCAGATTGTCCAGCGCAACATAGCTTGGCCATGCGCCGCCAAGGATCGCATCAAGCGACGGCGCCGATTGCTGCAACCGGTTGCGATAGACCCAGAGATTGCGAAAAACCCGTTTCACGAAAATGCGCGTTTCCCTGGAAGGAAGGCTTTCAATAAAAAGAAGCGCGTCATTGTCCTTGGGCATCCTTTTCTGCCAACGCGTCACGCGGCCAAGGCCGGCATTGTAGGATGCCGTCAACAGGAACAGATTGCCCCGTACCCTTTTGTTGCTGAGAAGGTGCAGGATGAATTTTTGCCCGATCGAAAGATTCAGTTCCGGCTGGTAAAGGTTTTTGCGGTGGACGCCGGAAAAGGGTCGTCCGCGAACCATCAGATTGGCCGTGCGCGGCATCAGTTGCATAAGGCCATGGGCACCGGCCGGACTTTTCGCCCGGACGTTGAACGTGGATTCCTGATGCATGATTGCGTAGAGAAGCGCGCGATCGACCGCGTAGCCTTCCTTCGGTATCCATGGCGGGATCGGATAGGCCGCACCGGGGTGGCCTTCGCCGTTGCTCAGCAGACCGGAAAGGCGGAGGGAAAGCGAAGGCAGGCGGAACCGGGCGGCAAGTGCCAGAACCGGGCGGGCAAGCTCCGGCTTGGCGGCAACGGCGCGAAGTTCGCGTGCTGCCCGATAGGTCTGGTCGATCTCAATCAGGGCAATGGCCCGGACGCCGCGCGTCGTTGCTTCAATGCGACCCACATCTTCGCGGGTGAGGTGCGGAATGTCCCAGCGATAATCCGCTTTTAACCCAAGCGCCCGCCGCGCGAGAATACCGTAAAAGGCCTGCGGGTAATCTGCGGCCACGGTCAGCCAGCGGCTGACATTTTGCGGGCGCCGCTGAATCAGTTCGTTGCGGGCCGCCCAGAAGGCGCCGGCCGTTTTTAAGGCGGGGGCGATATTTTTGAGCATTGCCAGGGTCTGAAAATGTGTCGCCGCCACGTCGACTAAATGAAGCCGCCAGGCGGCCTGCCCGGCCGTCCAATGGGCGTCCGCGAACGTTGTGCCGAGGGCTGCGCCGGAATTTTGCAGGCTGGCCATCGCCATGGCGTGGGCCTTTTCGTTCTCGCCCTGGCTCAGATAGCCATTGGCGAGCATGGCTTGCAGCCGGTCATGGTCGATGCTGCTTAAATAGCGGTTCGTGCGCTGGTTCAACAGTACGGTTTCGGCGCTTTCCGGCCGGCCTTTGCGCAGCCGGTGGCGGATTTGCGACCGTAATTTACGAAAAACGCGTTGCGCTTTTGCCGAACGGGGCGGGCCCGTTTCCGTCTTTGCGCCAAGCTTTTCCATCCCGGTGATGTAAACGCCGACGGGCCGTTTTGGCGCGCGGGTATTTTTTGGTTTTCGGTGCAGCGCCAGTTTGTAAATACGCCGGGCGTCGGGATGATCTGCATAAAGATCAAGCCAGCGCCGCAACTCGGCAAATTTTGAGCGATAGGCCGTCGGGTGCAGGTAGCGTTGCGCCTGGAGATGCCCGATCAGCAGCGGGTTTTCGAGTTTTTTTATCTGCCGGTCGGCGGCGGCCCACTTTCCTTTCTTCTGCAGGGCGAAGCTTTTTCGATAGCGTTGCCGGTCATCCGGCGAAAGCACCGGTGTGAAGACGGCGTGTGAGGCGGCGGCGACGATCTGTTCAGCGGGCGCTGCCCGTTCGACGGGCACTTCGGCGCGGGTTGCGCCAAAAGCGGTGCCGCCGAAAGCGGTCAGGAGACAGGCCAGGAGAAACCTTCCCGGCCAGGTCGTGATGCGCGCCCGAAGCGGGGTGGGTTGCTTGAACATGGCGCTTTCCTTAACGGAATCCGAAGCGGTCGGCAAGGTTTCGCCGCGCGTCAAGGCATGGCTCCAAGCTTCGTCTGGATTTCCAGAAAATCGGCCCAGGCGACGCGCTTTTGAATTGGCGAGCGCAAAAGATAGGCGGGGTGGAAGCTGGCGATCGCCGGGATCGGCCGGCTCATTCCCGGACTTTCATATTCGAACCATTTCCCGCGCAGCGTCATGATTCCCTCATTTCGGGCCATCAGCGTTTTTGCTGCGACGCCGCCGAGGAGCACAAGCATGTCCGGGTCCACAAGTTCGATATGGCGCGCGACGAAGGGCAGGCAGGCCGAAATCTCCGCCGGGGCCGGCGGGCGGTTTCCGGGCGGGCGCCAGAAGAGGACGTTGGCAATGTACACGGACGTCCGGTCCAGTCCGATCGCCGCTAGCATCCGGTCGAGCAGCTTGCCGCTTGAACCAACGAAGGGGGTGCCCTGACGGTCTTCTTCAGCGCCCGGGGCTTCGCCGATCAGCATCACTTTGGCCTTCGGGTTGCCGTCCGCGAAGACAAGATTTGCCGTTTCTTTTAAGGGGCATCCCTCGAAAAGAAGAAGCGCCTGGCGCAGCTCTGCAAGAGTCGTTGCGGAATCAGCAAGGCTGTGCGCGCTGTTCGCTTCGGGCGATGCGGTCTCGGGCGATGCGGTCTCGGGCGATGCGGTCTTGGGCGATGCGGTCTTGGGCGGTGCGGTCTCGGGCGATGCGGTCTTGGGCGATGCGG
>NVWO01000025.1 GCA_002746255.1 Rhodospirillaceae bacterium
GACCCTCTCCAAAAAGTCCCATTACCTGCGGGCGTCCCGGTATATCCCCCCTCATCCCCCCTCATCCCGCCTCACTCCAGATTCAAGTGTCCCGTTACATTCCCTAATCTTGTTCATAGAAAAGGAGATACCTATGAGAAAATATCTAGCGATCCTTGCCCTGGTACTGTTCATCGGTGCAATCGGTTATACGACATATGCTGAAGCACAGACTGTTGTACGTGTGTGTACGAACACTTCAGGCCTACGTATTGTAGGTTCGTCCTGCTGAAGTCCCTGCATTAGGATTGCACATACTAGGCCGCGTGAAGTTCGTCTAACACCTTCACAGCTCTCTTAGCGCTATCCTGTACACTTAGATGCGCGTACTTCTGCGTCATGGTAGGCGACGCGTGGCCTAAGAGCATCTGCAAGTCGTACAAAGAGATACCCTGGCTTACCAGGCGTGAAGCAAAAGTGTCTCTCAGCGAATGGATAGTAGCTTTTCCATAGCGCTCAACACGATGCGTGGCGTTGATCCCTACCCTGTCCATAGTCCTTCCGATAGACCTACACGACAACACATGGCCTTCCCCGGTCTTTGAGGCAAACAGATAGGGGTTCCTTGGGTGCGCTTTCTCAAGACGTGTCTCAAGACGTTCCTTAAGTCTCTTTGACAATCTCAGCACAGACGAATTGTGCACCTTTGGGCGATACAGGGAGAGTGTCCCGTCTTTGGTGTCCACATCTTCCCTAAGATTTGGTGTCCACATCTTCCCTAAGAAGCGTGATGGCTTCCCCAAATCGACACCCTGTGTCCAGGAGAAGAACTGCCAGGTCATAGGCGTCCGTGAGTTCCTGACGCATAACAAGGGAACGCTGGTCGGCTGGGGGTAAGCCCTTCCGGTCAGCTTGAGGATCAAGAGCGACTAGGAGCCGCTGTTCTTCCTCAAGAGACAGGAAGCGTATCTTGTGTGCTGACTTCAGGCGCTTATCTGTCTTCGCAGTGGGGAACTCAAGAGAAGGGTTTGTCTGGTATATTTTCTTGAAGCGATTCACAGCAGTTCTCAGCGTGGCTGTTTCCTGCGTGATAGAGGCAGGGGCCATCCCTTCTTCAAAGCGCTTGTTTACCAGAATAAGGATGTCCTTTGTCGTCAGGTTCGACAAAAGCATTGAGCCTTTCAGGCCATATGGTTTGCCCTTAAAGCCCCGCCTCCCCGCCTCCCCGAAGATGCGCTTGATAACACTCTGGATACGTCCTGACCCCTTGAGGCGTGAGCCGTGTTGTTTGTACCAGAGGTCCATAGCGTCCCTTAGGGTGATCTCATCAAGAATACCAAGCTGGCTGTGATCCAGGAGCTTCTTACGGACACCCTGTTCAACAGCCAGGGCTTCCTTCTTGATGGAACGCTTGGTTGATCCCTGGTAACGAACGCCATCAAGGATGAAACCATAGGTATAGAACCGGCGTCCTGATGCGAGATAGACAGACATGGTGTTTACCTCCTGTTTTACAGGGCGACCTTACCTAGCCGCCACGAAGCGCCTACAACGTCTTCAAGTGACGGTCCTTCGCGCATGACTTCCCCAAGCCTGTTGTTGACCACGTAGTACGGCGTGCCGTTCCTGAGGAGGCGCGTGATGCAGTCCCCCTGGCCGTCTGAAGACAACAGGAAGGCTTGAGGGTCTCCAGTTTCCGTTGAGTGATACTCAAGGTCTCTGACGACACCGATCGAAGACAGGTTCGAAAAGAGAGCGTTGATGGTTGAAAGATCACTGGGAGAGAACGCTTGAGCCTTTGGAAATTCAACAACACTCATTCACTGGCTTTTCCGAATATTAGGTTGAAAAGCTGAGGTTCGTAATAGCGCAATAAGGTCTTTGCGAAGGTCTTAGGGTTAGTCTTAAGAGCCTCTGCGTAGTCCTTGATGCGATCAGGTGGAATCTGTGCGCCACCACACTCTAGTTGTGAAATGAACGTCACATAGTCATAACCAAGGAGGTGAGCGAGTTCTAACTGGGTTAGCTGTTCTGCATGTCTTAACTTTCTCAGATACGCTCCAGCTTCTCTCCTTAAACGCTTTGCGGCTTTTAGCTTCCTCTCCTTGTCATGGTTAGACATCTTGTCCTCCTTGTGAAACGCGATTACCTATTGCACATCATGAACTACAGGTTAACCGTGTAGCCAGAAATATCGGATGATCGCCAGAACCCAGGGACCAAATAGAATGAGACATAACCAATCAGACAAATCCATATGACCTCCTTACTTAGAGTGATCTTAAGAAGACTCTGTGTCTAAGAGTTCTTAAGGAGACCCCTAGTAGTGGACCTCATTATAGACAATCCATAAGGGGTCTCTACCTAGAGTTCTACCTAGGACTCTTAGGACTCTTAGATTACTCTAGGGTTCTACCTAGAGTTCTCTCTAGGACTCTGGTTTCTAGGTTTTATATTATTATGATAATATATCTCTAGATTCCTTCTTTCAGTTTTCTTCAGGTTACCTCTAAGGGTCTCCTCTCTCGATTCATCGATAGTGTCCGATAAATGAACTGGCGAGGTAACGCCTTGTTTTTGTAGTGCCTCAGTTTGAAAGAGAAGGTGATCCTCCATCTATCGAAATTCCGGGAACTATCCGGCTGACGCCTTCCAGAAGCCTTGCAGGACTGAGTCCTCCTATTTGTGAAACGGAAGGACTAGCAGTTTTTTTATCTTATCTACTTAAACACATCTAGTGGTTAGCACTGGATAGTTGTCAACAAAAAAATCAGATACAGGGGCGTGGACGTGTGCGCGTGCGCTGATTCTCCTTAGAGAATCAAGATGTCCCGATACCTCCAGGCGGTCTCATCACATCCCCTTCATAATCTCAATCCGAAGGGCAGGCTTTGCAACCCTTGATTAGGTTGAGATACAGAAGGCATCGAGTTATAGGGAGTGACTAGGTTAGCTGAGAGCCTGAAGACGTGCGCTTGCCAAGGAATTTGTTTCTAGCTCCAGCGCCTATGGACTGTATCTCCCTCACTTTGAGGGGGGCAATGGGGAAGATCCGTATGTCTTCCTAGAGAGACCCGCTCGCACATCGCTACAGTAAACATTCTCAGGGTCAACCTAAAGCCCCCTTCAAGTTCTACCATAGTACACCACTAGTCTACCTATAGACCAAAATGCCCTCAGGACACCCCAGGGACCGCCCTCAGTCCACACCTGCCACCTCTCCGCACAAAAACCCCTAGCCGAGCATGTAGAGGAGGGGCCTCAGTGAGCCTCCTAGAGTGTTCCACTGTTTAGGTGGAGAACCTCAGGATGGTCCTGAGCCTTCTCCACGGAAGGCACGAGGTACGACATGATCTCCACAAGCATCTTCTGACCGGGGTCCGTGTCTCCAAGGTTGCTAGTGGCTATAGCCTTGCGATAACGATCAACACCCCGATTTACCCCCTCCATCTCCCACCGCATCTCAGTCTCTACGGATCGGATGCGTTCTTCTTCGTTTCCAGGTGTGAGTGAATCTGTGAGCATAGCTAATCCTCTGTTATCGTTTGTGTATATTCAGTGGTCTACTGTAGTCCATTGATATACAAAAGATTTCAAGGGCTTAGAAAGGCTGGACCTCTTTTGTAAACCGAAGGTCGGGGGTTCAAATCCTCTATCCGGCACCAGTTTTCACGTACCGCAAATGCGCCACCCCCTCCCGCATAGCAGAAAAAATCCGGGCTGCCGGGGGCACGGCCCTTAGGAAAATACCCTTAAATTTTAACTGGAAATACCGCCACACCATACCATATCTTCTGGTAGGGTTTTACAGATTGCGCCACGACCAAGATCGGCGCATGACGAAAACGAGAGAGGGGGACAACTGCCGTGAAACATTTCTCCTGGAAAATTATTTTCCTCGGCGCGCTTCTTCTTCCGGCGCTGCCAGGCCTCGCATTCGCAGGTTTTTCCGAAGGCCAGCGGGCCTATGCAAAGGGCAATTGGCGAGTGGCCTATGACGAATTGTTGCCACTGGCCGTCGAAGGAAACGCGCGCGCCCAGTTCTACATCGGACAGATCTACGACCCGACGAATTTGGATCGCATCGGTGTCACCTACAAGGCCGGCGAGCACATCCTGCAAAAACACAAGACCGCGCTTCGCTGGTACCTGAAGGCAGCAAAACAGGGCCATGTGCAGGGCCAGAGACAGGCCGGCATCTTCTTCAAATATGGACAGCTTTACCGCAACGCCTTCAAATGGTTGAAGCGTGCATCGGAGGCTGGCGACGGCGAAGCACAATATCAGCTTGGAATTATGTACCACTACGGCATGGGCATGCCCCGAGACGATAAAAAAGCTGCCAAATGGCTAGCCCTTGGCGGCCCCAATATGAGCGAATACAAGCAAAAGCAATATGGCTGGAAGGCCGGTCAGGGCTATGGCGCGCCGGCTCAGGGCAAGGATCTTGTCAATCGCCTCAAGCAAGGCGGCGGGGCGACGAATGCCATTCGCGCCAATCGCGTCCAGTCACGCGGAACGATTTCACACCGCAGCCAAGAGGATGGCGAAACCCGTTCCGAGGAATATGAAAAAGCCGTCGGCTCGTTCTTCTAAACATCCAACAAACGCATGAGGAAAAAGTATGTCCCTTCGTAAGACATGCCTAGGCACCGCCTTCGCCATCGCAATGGGGAGCGCATTTGCCATCCCTGCGCCAGCGGCCGAGATCAAGGCCGGCACGGTCGTCCATGCCGGGAATCTTGATCAACTTCTTGAGCAGACCTTCGACGGAACGCCGCTCGGCGCGCTTATCCCAGAGCGTTTTCAATGGCAGATTCGTGAGAAGGGTCTGACGATGAAGCTCGCGCATGCGAAGCCCCATCCCATCGACCCGGTGCTCAAAAAAGCGGGCGAAAAAAACCGGACCACCGTCTCGCTCGATCCGGAGACGCGCAGGGTCGTTGACTGGAAAGCCGGGGCCCCCTTCCCCGACATCAAACTGGACGATCCGGATGCGGGCCTGAAGGTCATCTGGAATCTTTTCTACGGAAGGCCACGTGGCGACAGCCAGGTTTTTCCCAATACAAGCATCGCAATGATCAACGGCGAAAAAGGCATCGAAGGCGTTACGCACCAGGAGCTCACCCGCGTCTTTCTAAAGGGGCTTCTGCGCCGGCCCGGAAAGCCGACTCTGGGATCGGGCAAGCTTTTCGACAAGAACATCCTCGTCATGACGGCCCCCGATATTTTCAAGGGAAACGGCCTGCTTTTTTATCGCTACGACACGGGTGGAACGGATTACCTGCTGATTTACGCGAAGGACGCCAACAAGGTCGTGAAATGGTCCGGCGATTTCTGGATGGACCAAATCGGGGAAACGGACTTCCTTGGCGACGATCTGTTAATCTTCAGCGCCTATCCGACCTGGTATGACGGTTATAAGATTCTTGCAAAAAAGAAGGTCCTCGTCATTGCCAACACCGCCCACCCTTTCTTCAACAATGACGCGGTGGAGGACGCCGACCTTTTTCCGGGTTTCGAAACACAAACCAAACCGCACTGGAACCCGGCGGATGTATGGGAACCACGTGAGGTTTACGTAATCGAAGCAACGGCGCCAGCCTTGCATCCATACAGTCAAAAAATTGTCTACATCGATACCAAGACCTGGATTCCCTATCTTGGCGAGTTCTATACGAAGAAAGGCGAGCTTTGGAAAACGACCATCCAAGGCTATCACGTCTTCCCGATCGAAAAAGAACCAAAGGGAAGCATTCTATGGCCCACATGGGCACTCATCGTGGATTTTGAGAGAAACCACGCCACCATCTTTGCCACGGATGATACCGTACGCTTCAACGAGGTGATCGACCCAGCATTGATTAGCCTCAACACCTTGAAAGGCGGCCGCGAGGATACCGAGATCGATGTGCCGTGGTCCGAATTAAAAGCGGAGTAAGGTTGCATGGCCCTCTTAAAAAAGATGAAGCGCCCGCATAAATTTTTCAGCGTCTGGTTTCTGCTATCCCTTTTCTGGATTCTCGGGATTGGCGCATGGACCATGCCGGAATGGTCGAAGGACGCCCTTGCAATCACCGAGTTCAATTATGAAATCACCGAGGACCGTTTCCCCCTGTTAAAAGGCCGTCATGGCAAGGTTGAACTGTTCGAAACCCAGGACCGAACAGAAGACCGCGCGACCTGGAATCTTGTTCTACACCTGACCGGCATCTTCGGGCTTCCCCTTCTTGGTCTCGGTCTTGGCATCCGCCATATACGCAGACCGGACTAACCGGCCCGGCTGCGCGGCGGCGCTTTAAGCACTTTTTTAACCAAATTCCTTGCAAAGTAGAGGCTCCAGCCACCGCCTCGGCACCAAGAACAACGCAAGGATTCCGCATGAACCGCAAGGAGCGCCGACAGCGTGAGAAATTGCGCCGGACGCAAGGCGCTTCCTCCCTGCCGGAGGGCCTGAAAAAAGCCGTCTCCCTGCATCAAAGCGGACACATTGGCGATGCGCTGCCGCTCTATCAACGTTTTCTTTCCGAACAGCCGGATCATCCGGATGCCTTGAATTATTGTGGGCTCGCCACCTATCAGCTTGGCAACGCGGACCGCGCCCTCGCATTGATCCAGGCCGCCGCGCAGGTCGAACCAACGAACGCGGGCATCCATAACAATCTCGGGCTTGTTTTTCAAAAACTGGGGCGGATGGACGACGCACTCATCGCCTACCGACGCGCGTTGAAATTAGAACCAAAAAAATCCCAGATTCACAGCAACCTCGCCAATGTGCTGCAAACCGTCGGCAAGTTCGAGGAAGCCATCACCGTCTACAACCGCGCCATCGCGCTCAAACCCGATAGCGCAGAGGCTTTAAACAATCTTGGGAATGTTCTGAAGAAGCAGCGGAAACTCGACGAAGCGCTTGCCGCCTATAAACAGGCCTTGAAATTCTGGCCGGACAATCCCGATACGCACACCAATCTTGGCGTCTTGCTACAAGCAGCGGGCAAGCCAGAGGAAGCCATTGCCGCTTTCCGACGCGCCCTCGACATCAAGCCGGATCATGCGGAGGCCTATTTTAACCTGGGTGGCGTCTATCGGGAACTTGGCCGCATCGACGACGCGCTCGCCGCCTATCAGCAGGCCGTCGAATTGAAGCCGGAAATGAACGCCTATGACAATCTCGGCAGCCTTCTTCTCGACAACGGCGCCCTGAACAAATCAACCCCGGCGTTGCAAAAGGCAATCGATGCCCCAAACAAAAATCCGCTTGCCCGCGCCAATCTCGCCGGACTGCTTGCCGATGGCGACGATCTGGACGGTGCCGAAGCCCTGGCCAGGGAAGCGATGCCGGTAATCGGCAAGTTCCCGAACGCCGCCGCAAGTCTGGCCAAGACGCTGGTCGAAAAAGGAGATGTCAAAGCGGCGCTTGCCACCTATGCCGCGATCCCACGCGATTTCGGGTCGGATCTGGCCCCCCATATCGGCTTTGCCGTAACGCTTTTGCGGCAGCAAAGAATTGTGGAAGGCTTAGGCGTCATCGACCCACTTCTTAAGGACACACGACTAACCGCAAATCAGCGTTACGCCCTTTTTGTCAATCGCGCGATCTATGCATGGCTTCAGGAGGATCTCGACGAATTGGCACATTGCCTTCAAAGCTGTCACACCCACGCTGAGGCCATCGACCGAACGACCATCGACGCCAGCCTGTGTATTTATCAGCTTTATCTTGAACGCCTTCTACGCTACCGCGAAGAAAATACCGATTTTTATGAAGCACCCACCAGTGGCAGACTGCATTTGATAGGGGAAAGTCATTCTCTTTCACCAAATGGCACAACGGTTACTGTTGAGGGTATTTCGGCGAAGGTTGTTTCCCACCTCCTGATCGGCTGCAAGGCTTGGCACCTGTCGCAAGCGAAAAAAAATTATTTCCAACGCAGCCTTCGCACCATCCTTCAGCAGCTTCCGGAAAAGGCCACCGCAATTTTTTCCTTTGGCGAAATTGACTGCCGTCACAATGAAGGGATCTTCCACCATCACCGCAAACAGGGCGGCGACCTTGACACAATCATCCGGTCGACCGTGGAGGGCTACACCACCCTTGTCGCAGAACTGGCCGCCACGCGCGCGATTCGTCCGATCTTCTGTGGTGTGCCAGCACCCCATTGCGAGCGACCGGCGCTGAACGCACTCACAACGGCAGACCGCACGACCTATCTCGATGGCATTGCGCGCTTCAACGAAGCCCTAAAAAGCGCCGCCGCCGAACGGGGAGCCGGTTTCCTCGACGCTTACGGACAAACCGTAAGCACGGACGGCACATCGAACGGCGAGCGGCATATCGATCACTACCACCTCCGGCCAAACTTCCTGCGTAAAATTCTTGCCGGGTGACGGAAGCCATCAAGAGGACGGTTTTTGAAAATTCGGCTTTCGCTTCGCAAGAAAAGCACGGATTCCTTCCGCAAATTCCTCGTCCGCAGCACTGTCCATCACGCCGCGTTCTTCCATGCGAAGCTGACTATCAAGGGTCGTCGCATAAGCGGAGGCGTGGTTGAGCAGCGCCTTTGTCCGGCCCAGGGTCTTGGCCGGACCCGATGCCAGACGTGTTGCAATTTCGACCGTCTTTTCCTCCAGCGCCTCATCCACAACCACCCAATTGACGATGCCAAGTTCATAGGCACGTTTTGCGTCAAACCGATCCCCCAGGAGAGCAATTTCCATTGCCTGCTTGAGGGTAACGCTTCGCGGCAGAAAGTAGGTCGAACCACCATCCGGGCTAAGGCCAATGTGGCAATAGGCAAGGGTGAAAAAGCTTTTCTCGGACGCAACCGCCAAATCGCAGGCCAGCATCAGGCTCATGCCAAATCCGGCCGCGGCACCTCGCAGGCTGGCAACAACCGGCTTGTCCATGCGGCGGATGGTTTCAATCGCATCATGGGCATGAATGGCAAGCTCGCCGATAGCCCGGCGGCGGGCCCATTCTCCCTTGTCGAGGATCGCACCAAAGCTATTGATGTCCCCCCCTGCCATGAAATGGCTGCCATTCCCGCGCAGCACGACACAGCGAATATTTGCATCCTGTTCCACTGCATGCAAAGCCTCACAAAGGGCAATGCCAAGGGCATTGTCGATGGCGTTCAGTTCCTTCGGGCGATTAAAACTAAGCGTCGCCACCCCATTCTGGACTTCCTGCAATAAAATTGCGTCAGACATTCCGCTGTTTCCTTCCTTGCCGATGGATTGCGCAATGGACTATATCGAATAGAATCAGAAGCGCCATTTGCCATGACAGTTACCCCCCAGGTGAGAAACAATGAAAAACATTCAGGCCCTTTGCGTTTACTGCGGTTCCACGGAGGATGTGGACCCGATCTACCTGGAGGCCGCTAAAAATTTCGGCACCATTCTGGCTGCCCATGGGATCCGGCTGATCTATGGCGGCGGCGGGGTTGGCCTCATGGGCGCCATTGCGGACGCCGTCCTGGCACACAACGGTGACGTCACCGGGATTATGCCGGAATTTCTGCTGGACATCGAAGTCGCCCATGAAGGCGTGACGGAAATGATCGTCGTCGACAGCATGCACAGCCGAAAACAGAAAATGTTCGAGCTTGCAGATGCCTTTGTCGTCCTTCCCGGCGGCTTCGGCACCCTGGATGAAGTGGTCGAAATTCTTACCTGGAAGCAATTGTGCCGCCA
Source organism: Rhodospirillaceae bacterium (assembly GCA_002746255.1). Taxonomy (NCBI): domain Bacteria; kingdom Pseudomonadati; phylum Pseudomonadota; class Alphaproteobacteria; order Rhodospirillales; family Rhodospirillaceae; species Rhodospirillaceae bacterium. The sequence continues at coordinate 9,676 of NVWO01000025.1, forward strand.
CGACAAGCCCATCCTGCTGGCAAATATTGCAGGTTATTGGGGCCCACTGATCGCGCTGATTGCTGCGATTACAGATGAGGGTTTCGCGCAACCACAAAATGCCGACCTTCTGACAACCGTTCCCAGCGTCGAAGCAATTCTTCCCGCCCTCGCCGCAGCGCCAGAGCCAGCCATTCACACCGTCACGAGTAAGGTTTGAATCCGGTCGTTTTTTTCACCAATGTAGGGCTTTGCACTTGTCCACCCCGGTGCTATTTTGCGCCCTGCTGAAGAAAGACCCATATGCAGCCGCAAGGGAAGCCACGCCAATGCCAAAAATCAAAGTTGCAAACCCCGTCGTCGAGCTTGATGGCGACGAGATGACCCGGATCATCTGGGCGTTCATTAAAGAAAAGCTAATTCTCCCCTATCTCGATATTGACTTGAAATATTACGATCTCGGGATGGAATGCCGGGACAAAACGAACGATCAGATTACAGTGGATGCAGCCAAGGCAATCCAGAAATATGGGGTTGGCGTCAAATGCGCAACCATCACACCGGATGAAGCGCGGGTCGAAGAATTTGATTTAAAAAAAATGTGGCGATCGCCCAATGGGACAATCCGAAACATTCTTGGCGGCACCGTCTTCCGCGAGCCGATTATCTGCAAAAACGTACCGCGTCTCGTCCCGGGATGGACAAAACCGATCGTTATTGGGCGTCACGCCTTTGGCGATCAATATCGCGCGACGGATTTTCTGGTCCCCGGCCCGGGAAAACTGACCCTTCGATTCGAACCCGCAGACGGCGGCGAAGCGAGGGAGGAAGAAGTCTTTGACTTTCCGTCTTCGGGAATTGCCCTTGCCATGTACAACCTTGATGAATCGATTCGCGGTTTTGCGCGGGCCTGCATGAATTATGGGCTCGAGCGCGGCTGGGATGTGTATCTCTCAACGAAGAATACAATTCTGAAGGCCTATGACGGGCGTTTTAAGGACCTCTTTCAGGAAATATTCGATAGCGAGTTTGCCGACACGTTTAAAAGCAAGGGCATCATCTACGAGCATCGGCTTATCGATGACATGGTTGCCTGCGCGATGAAATGGAACGGCGGGTTTATCTGGGCCTGTAAGAATTACGACGGCGACGTTCAATCGGACACCGTCGCGCAAGGGTTCGGTTCGTTGGGATTGATGACATCCGTGTTGATGACGCCGGACGGAAAAACCGTCGAAGCGGAAGCCGCACACGGAACCGTAACCCGTCACTATCGGCAGCACCAACAGGGCAAGGAAACCTCGACCAATCCGATCGCTTCCATTTTTGCCTGGACCCGCGGCCTGTCCTATCGCGGAAAATTCGACGGAACGCCGGACGTTGAAAAATTTGCGGAAATCCTCGAAAGAGTCTGCGTGGAGACCGTTGAGAAGGGCTTCATGACAAAGGACCTGGCCATCCTTATCGGCCCGGACCAGAAATTTCTGACGACCCGGCAATTCCTCGACAAGCTGGATAAAAATCTGCAAACGGCGATGGCAACCGTCTAAGGACAGTTGCGCAAAGGTAGGTTGCGAAGGTAACGACGCCTTCTACGCGTTACGCGTTGCCGGCGCTCTTGGCGATCCCCTGGGCGATTGCCTTGGCGATCGCCTCAAGGGCCGCCTCGCCCTTTGCTGGATCAACGCCACCGCCCTGGGCCATATCCGGACGGCCACCGCCACCCTTGCCCCCCATGGCACCCGCCCCCGCCTTGACCAAATCGACTGCGTTTAGGCCGTCTGTCAGGTCATCGGTAACGCCGACGACGAGGGAAACTTTGCCTTCCTCACCAACGCCTACGATGGCCACAACGCCGGAACCCACCTGTTTTTTCAGATCGTCGGCCATTGGACGCAGCTCTTTTGCCGGCACGCCCTTGAGCAGGCGGGCAAGGTACTTGCAACCCTCGATATCGCGAACACCGCCTTCTTTTTCGACACCCCCACCGGCCATCGCCCCACCGCGCGCCAAATCACGACGCGCCTGCTGTAATTCGCGCTCAAGGCGCTTGCGCTCATCCATCAGACTGCCGATTCGCGTCACCAACGCATCGCCACCGGGAGCCACCTTGAGAAGGGCGGCGGCTTCGTGCAAATGCGTTTCTTCCATCCTCACAAAATCCTCGGCCATTTCGCCTGTCAGCGCCTCAATCCGGCGCACACCGGATGCCACGGCACTTTCGCCTGTGATTTTAAAGAAACCAATATCCCCCGTCCGCCGAACATGGGTGCCACCACAAAGCTCGACGGAAAAGCTTTTTCCGGCTTCTTCCCCCATAGACAGAACCCGCACTTCATCGGCATATTTTTCACCGAACAGCGCCAGAGCGCCTTCGCCCACCGCTTCGTCCGGTGTCATCAGGCGGGTTGTCACTTCCGAGTTTTGACGGGTTTTCCGGTTTACGTCGGCTTCCACGGCAAGGCGTTCTTCCGGCGTCAGCGGCTCCGAATGGCTAAAATCAAATCGAAGCCGGTCGGGTGCAACCAGAGAGCCCTTTTGAGTCACATGCGCGCCAAGCCGGTGGCGAAGCGCGGCATGGAGAAGATGCGTTGCCGAGTGATTGGCGCGCAGGCAGGCGCGATGGTCGGTCGCAACTTCCATTTCCAGCACGTCGCCGATGCGAATTTCGCCGGCATCTACCCGGCCGACATGCACGTGAAGATCACCCAGCTTCTTCAGGGTATCCTCAACGATGAAGCGGGAGTCCACGTCCGCCGACTCCATTATGCCGATATCACCGGCCTGCCCCCCGGAAAGGCCGTAGAAAGGCGTCTGATTCGTAATCAGCAAGATTTCCTCGCCGGCCTTCGCGGATTTGACCTCCGCGCCA
>NVWO01000026.1 GCA_002746255.1 Rhodospirillaceae bacterium
AGGATGAGATCCTAGACCAATGGGCCTACATGTGGGCGTTAGAAACACAACTGAAGAAGGTTCTTAACTACCTTGAGAATGCTGACGTTGACAGTGCAATAACATTAATGAGACAGGTTCTAAAATGAATAGAGACTTCAAAACAAGTCATCTAATTATAACAGTTCTACCAGATCATGTTAGAGTTAGCGCAAATGGAACTTCCATTGGAAGAATCACAAAGAAAAGGTCACTTAAAAAAGTAGGTGTCATAATTGAAATGTTAACAGAACTAGTAAACGATGAAGTACGCACTAATTGATGTAGAGACAACGGGACTAGATCCCAAGACAAACGCGATCTGGCAGATAGCTATGATCTTAGTAGATGGACCTATCTTAGGTGCACCAATTGTACGAGAATTCCGTCCTTACAAGGATTCAGTCCTCGACCCTAAAGCATTGGAAGTCTGTGGTATCTCAAAGAACTACCTAGACAGACTACCTCTCACTTCTGTGGATGTAGCGTGGGAGTTCGTTAGTATCATCAAGAAGTTCCGAGGTGCAATGGGAGAACGTGTTCACTTCGTAGCTTACAACTCCAGCTTTGACTATCAGTTCGTCAGAGAATGGTACAATCGACATCATATACACGCATTCGCTGGGCAGTTCTACTGGCCTTCGATTGACGTAGCAGGGATGGCTTCACTTAAGGTTGATCCTAAAACAAGACCACGGCGTTTCCGTTTGCAGGAAGCATGTGGTTGTTTCGACATCGCATTCGATACAAAAGCTGCACATGATGCACAGTACGACATCGAGAAGACGTATGAACTATTCAAGAAAGTAATGCCAAAATGATAATACAAACGAAATTAAGTAATGGTGACAAAGTGTGGATAAAAGACCCACTGCAAAAAGTGACTATCGGACAAGTACGTGTAAGTGTTACTGACTCTCCTGGAAGACCCGGAGAAGAACTGTTCGATAACTATAAAGCACAGAAAGAGTTTGAAGAAAGCTATATGTGCGTAGAAACTGGGATTGGATCTGGAACCGTCTTTTACTTAGGCAAAAGCTGTTTCTTAACTAAAGAAGAAGCAAATGAGTCCAGCTAACATATTGGAATCTTATCTAGGTACGGATGACCTAGATGATACAATTCCGAACGAACATCCAACGTTCAATACTGACTACAAGCTAGCCATTATTGGAGATGCACCGGGCCGTGAAGAGGAAGCGGCAAAGAAACCATTCGTGGGAGCGTCCGGCCGACTACTGTGGGGTATCGCAGGGTCGGCCGGGATTGCCCGTGGAAGTGTGCTGATTGCTAACGTCTGTCAGATCAGACCACCTAGCAATGACATATCACGTCTGCCATGGACGGGACCTGAAATAGAAGAAGGGTTGAAACAACTTAAGACAGACTTAGATCGTTTCGATCCCAACTGCTGTATCCTGCTTGGAGCTTATGCACTGAAGGCGGCGACGCTAGACAAGAAGCCAAAGATCAAGGACCAGCGAGGCTATCTATTCATGGGCCACCCGGACTCCATATTCGCAGGACGCAAATGCCTAGCAACCTATCACCCCTCTTCTTGTCTCCGCATGTATGAGAACGCTCCCATCATGCAGTTCGACATGAAGCGAGCGTACAACGAGGCTAAGTTCCCTGAACTCAACGTTCCGAAACGAAAGCTTATCACTGATTATACAGCTATACAAATTGTAACGGCTCTTAATAATCTAAGAACAAATGCAAACCCTGTCTCCCTTGATATCGAAGGCGGTATCAACAGCATGTCTTGCATATCCTTCAGTGATTATTCTGACTTCGCATTCATAGTTCCTTTCAAGGGAATGACTGGACGCTACTGGTCAGAAGATGAAGAGGTCATCATCTGGGAAGCCATGAGCAAACTGCTCGCTGATCCACATGTGCCGAAGATACTGCAGAACAGTCTGTATGATAACTTCGTCCTCGCCTACAGCTACAAGTGTCCTATTGTCAACGTAGCCGATGATACGATGCTCAAACACTGGGAAGCCTACTGTGAGCTGCCGAAAGGGCTAGGCTTTCAAGCCGCCCTCTATACTCGAGAGCCTCACTATAAGTTCGAGCGTAAGACACAGAATCTACGTGTGTTCTGGGAATACTGTTGTAAGGACAGCGCTGTAACATACGAGATCAACAAGAAGTGTGAGAATCAAGTGCCTTCTATGAAGCACTACAAGTTCAACATAGCGATGCTTAACCCACTTCTCTACATGGAGCTACGTGGTATTAAGTATGCCACTACTGCTGCTGTGGATCGTCAATCTGGTATCTCTGAACGACGAGACCTCTGCCAAACGATTCTCAACCTGCACGCAGGGAAGGAAGTCAACGTGAACAGTCCTAAGTTCAAGACTCTCCTCTATACAGAGATGGGATTACCTGCACAGATCAATCGTGCCACAGGAAAACCCACAGCGAACGAAGAGAGTCTGATCAAGCTGTTCAAGCGTTTCAAACACCCAGTCATCGACGCTGCTATGCAGATACGTAAGCTAGGCACCCGAGCACGAATGCTCAGCATACACGCAGACGAGGACGGTCGCATACGATGTGGCTATAACATAGTAGGAACAGAGACAGGCCGTCTCACCTGCTACACAAGCCCAACAGGATCTGGCTATAACTTGCAGACGATCCCTAAGCATGACCGTGATCTGTTCATTGCAGATGATGAGTATTGGTTCTTTCAATGTGACCTTGCGGGAGCAGATGGATGGACCGTAGCAGCACATTGTCAACGGCTCGGAGATCCTACTATGATGGATGACCTGTTAGCRGGAATCAAGATTCCTCTYGTTATAGCWTGTCTGTTYAAGTTCGGACCAACGTGCCTCGACAACATGGACCGTGTACAGATTAAGGARTTTGTATCTCGGGTTAGTAAGAARGATCCTATCTACCAYGGCTCRAARGGCTGTCAGCAYGGMTCTAAYTATGGGATGGGCAAAGTGACCATGTCAGCTAACATCTTCAAACAGACAGGCGGGACAGTCAATGTCCCMGCWGCMGACTGCGAGAAGCTTCAACGTATATACTTCATGCGATACTGGGGCGTACCGCGTTGGCATCAATGGGTCCGTCGTCAGCTCAACGACACAGGCATCCTTACATCTGCTTCCGGTCACGTTAGACGTTTCTTCGGACGCAAGCAGGATCACAGCACCTTAAAGGCAGCCTTATCACATGAGCCACAGGCAAACACAACATATGCCACCAACATGGCTGCACTCAATCTCTGGAATGATCCAGAGAACAGACGGCCAGACGGTTCCCTAATCATCGAACCACTTCATCAAGTCCACGATGCGCTCTGCGGACAATTCCCAAAGAGCCTAACTAAGTGGGCTGCACAACGCCTCACCGGCTACTTCGCAAATCAAATTGTGATAGCTGATCAACAATTAACTATACCCTTCGAAGGCGAATTTGGCCGATCATGGGGTGAAATGGACCAAGAAATATGAGTGATAGAGACATAAAACGAACAGAGTATAGACCTGTAGATGGCATGATACCCGGACGCCGAGAGGCACTCCTCAACGACCGCTGTGTTAAATGCGGATTAGAAGCAACAGAGTTCAAGGATGAGATATCTCGTAAAGAGTACGGCATCTCTGCCTTGTGTCAACCTTGTCAAGATGAGGTGTTCGGATGAAAACTATGGCTGAAGATAATGGTGAAATGCGTAAGCAAGATAGGATTGTAGCTCGCATGAAGCTAGCAACGAACCTAGTCTTAAAGCATGACAACAGTGGGATACCTTATCATCAAATGACTCCTGTTATTGCTGAAATAATGAGACAAATAAAGGAATATGACAATGACTAGCACAGAACTAGAAGGATGCCAGAAGCTACTTGCTCATATGGAGACAGTAGATTTAGCAATAGAAACGGATCACTTACAAGATAGACATCTTGTAATTAGTTACAAACGAGAACAAGATAGGTTCTTACTACCCGAAGAGCTGCTTTTTGGTGACATTGTGAAGAATCACAATGCACAGACTCGAGAAATCATCAAGAAGATTAAACAATATATCCACGATCATATTAATGAGTAGTCTTATTGCGAACTACCTAGAGTTTTGCAAGGGCAACGAGGTGCCACAATCGTTCCATAGATGGTGCGGTATGTATGTGATATCCTCGTTGCTCAGCAAGAAAGTTTGGATCTCTATGGGCACGTTCAAGATCTATCCAAACCTATACACGATTCTTGTAGGGCCACCCGGCTCCGGCAAGAGTACAGGGCTGAAGATTGCACAAGGCATCTTGCAGTCAATTAATGCATCCTCGCTTACTGAGCAAGAGGATCAATACAACGAGAAGATGGCACAGATAGTCAACGATAACAAGGGTAAGACCGTCAAGGATCTACTCTTCAAGCCGAAGTATCCTGTGCCTATGTCTGCGGACTGTCAGACGAAGGAATCCCTAACACGGGAGATGGTTAACTATACACGAACTGTACAAGATCCAGCTACATTAATGGACTTCTCGTACACGCCTCTTAGCATTTGTGCTACAGAGATGTCYCAGTTCATGAGTGTTGATCCCTCTCGYATGATGGACTTCCTCGTCACTGTATTCGACATAGATGACTAYGARGTGAAGACTAAGGGCGCAGGCTCTGAGTTCTTACCKAAYGTGTTCGTCAAYCTCCTTGGYTGTACGACTCCGATGTGGATTCAGAAGTGGCTACGTGAAGACATCATAGGCGGTGGCTTCTCTCGACGYTGTATCTTCGTCTGTGAAGAGGATGATACCGAGAATGTTGTTCCATTCCCAGTCGTCACAATCGARATGGCTCAGGCACGTAACAGATTCGTCGACCGTGTTCCCACCTTAATCAGCTTAACAGGTGAATTCAAGTGGGACCCAGCTGCGAAGCTCTGGTACGATAAGTGGTATCGAGAAGGCAGAGCCGCGCTCAACAAGCAGCCCGAATTCCTTCGTGCCTACTACAGAACTCGACACGTGCTTGTCCTCCGTGTAGCTATGATCCTAGCCGTCAGCCGGACCCTCACGTTGAAGATATTCATCGAAGACCTCGAAGCAGCGGACGCCTCCTTAATCATGGTAGAAGAAAACCTAGAGCAACTCTTCGGCGCATTGGGCCGTAATGAGACAGCCGCGTATGCGGACAAGATAGTTCGTTACGTGATGGCTCAGCCGTACGTATCWGAGAAGAACCTGAAGATAGTCTTTTATAAAGACATGCCAGCGAAAGAACTGTTCGAGACACTCAACTACCTGAAACATGAAGCAGGGCTGCTTACTCTAGCAGCCCTGAAATCAGGTGAGCGTGTCTTATTCCACACATCTAAGATTGAAGAAATGAAAGCCAAAGGTATACTAAAATGATAGATTCTGCTGTTCTTGCACTCCTGGAAGCCCAACGTGGCTTGCTCGACCAAGCTCTGCGTCAACTAGGACATCCGCCTCCTGTTTCGACAACAGGGGATTCTGACTCATCATCTGATCCACCGTCTGCGCCCGAGCCAACTGCGTCCGGGTGTAAGCCGGAAGACCCGGCATCAGTTGTTGCGAGATCTCCCCTTTTAAAAGGAGTCGTTCTACCTCAGTCGGAAGCGAAATATCACTCTGAATTCGTGAGAGTCGCGACCGCTCTCCGGCTGTTGACTTGCGCCCTTGTCGACTTAGGTCATAAGGGAGCTGACGATCCACTGCTAGCTCAGATAGACGGCGGGCACCTGCCTGTGCGGAATAACCTATCCCTGATTGCTCACGGTCGAGGAGAGCTTGCTGGACTTGCGGGATGTCTCCTGTTAGTAGTTGATCAACGAGACCCCTGTGGAAACGTTGTGTTTGCGCTATGTCAACTTCTTCAGTCTTCCGGATCAACCTTTGGGCTTCGCGAGTTTCTGCAAGACGTCTTGGCTGAAATCCTAATGCGAGCCCAAGTTGTTCAATACCAGTCGGCTGGAACAAAAGTCGTCCTGCCTGATCGCGAACTTTACCGCCATCTCGTATTAGCCTAATCATCTTCTTAAACGGAACCGGCATGATCTGTTCCGTGGCACGTAACGCCTCACCGCGACTGGCTAGTTGAGCCCCTTTATAGAGGTTCTCAAACACAGCTCCGGTGGGGCCTACGATGTTCTTCAAACTGAATCCTGCATAGGAATCGATTCCAAACAGGTTCCCCAACTCTAGCCGTCCTGACACATCAGCGAAGGCGAAAGTTGAGGGAGCCCCCTTCATAGCGACACTTGCCATCTGTTGTCCGACATCTTCCCCAAGCACTGACTCAAACAATTCATTGAAGCCATCCTTAGTCTTCTTCCGTAACTGTAGTTCCGGAAAGATCTCATCAAGAAACGCAAGCATCCCGTTCACCATAGGCAAGCCCAAGGCACCTGCCAGCAGGACCTGTGTAGTCACCATCTGACTGAAGGCTTTCGTTGCAGCTTTCCTCGACGTAGGATCATCCTTAAAYCTKCKGCCTATAGCGTCCTGTCCAAGCCTAGTCATCTGGGCTATCGTAGAGAAYGTATAAGTCTGTARGCTRAAGACAGCTCCGAGCGCACCRTGYARAGCACCWGCACCGTTCCCTTGGCTRAAGAAGCCAGGTCTCGCAGCTTGTCCACCTCCRAACATACTCGTCTGTACGATCTTCACAGCRAAGTCATAGGCTTGATCCTTACTGTACTTYGAGCCATCTGCATTCTTCAGTTTCTGTCCTGTRCGGAAYCCACTAACGAAAGCAATGTGACTGTTCATCCGTGTCGCATGACTATAGAGGTTACGWGCASWGTTMAGGTACCAATAMGCTGCCTTTGTTCCGATAGTCTTCGCCGTCTGTGCCGGCGTCTGCCCAGCCGCAAGCTCATGCAGATTACTGATAGCTATGTCCTCAACGTTATGGAACTCCTGCATGATGCCGAAGTCAATCCGTTGTTCGTTGACAGCCCGTGTAACCATCTCTCTCAACAGTGGATCCTTATACTCTCCTTTGTTCATCAAGGCGTGCATACCTTCTTTGAGTGCTCCACCCCAAGCCTTATAGCTACCAGAGATAGATCCTGTAGCGGCTGTGAGATTGGGCATCAACGTCAACAGACTCTGGCTAGATTCCACTAGGATCGAAGCTGGGTTGAATCCGAGGAAGTAAGCAAAGTTGAGGTTCTTAAAGAACGTCATCTCCTTAGCCGGTGGATTCAACACTATGTCTAGGTGTTTGCGTGCCCATGATTGAATATCCGGGTTGGCTCGAAGCTCTGGATCATTGAGAGTTAGCGCTGATAGCTCCCTAGTTTCTCTTTTAGCAATCGCTCCGGCCACACCCGAAATATATTGTATAAAGCCTTGGCTGACAGAAGTAGTCTCTCGACCCTCACCGCCTTCAAGAATCTTCCTTGGCAGCATACTCCGTTGGAGAGGTTGATTCGACTTGATCTCATTCAGCAGAGAGGATTCAGGATTGTAATGGCTGAGGAAGTCCTCCACATCTACGCTGTTCTGTAGTCCCAACTCTTCTTTAATGTTCTTCGCAGCCACGTCAGCCACTCGAGCATACGCCTCTAGCAGGTCTGGTGGAATCCCGGATGAGTAGTCATCCTTATTGTGTTTCTTCCATACATGAACCTTCGAGTTCCCTTCAGCTTCAAGTCTCGCCGCATGAGCCGTGATAACATTTTGGTCATCATCAGCTATCACATCACCCTTACCGTCTTTGTTCTTCCAACCGACATAGTACTTCCCTAACCTTAGTTCCGGAGAATACCACGGCTTGTTAGAGAGTGTCTCGAACAAACCATCGAGGGCACTAGATTGAACAACAGCACCTTTGTCATCCAGCTTAGGATGCAACATAGACTCTGCATGAGCAATAGCCTTAGCAGCACCATTGTTTCTAGCTTCCGTTAAGAACACTGCTGCAGCTTGTATCTCTTCAGGTGAAGTCTTCACTCGAGGGTCTGGGCTGAGCTTCCTAACGTGATGAGCAATCGTCTCTCCCAGCACCTTAGCTTCTCGAGATCCGATAGTCTTGTTCCCTATCTGAACGAGACGAGCCGTTGCACGTTGCACAGATTTGTGATACGAAGCCATGATCATATCTGCGACCTTAGGCATCGTGCTCTCCAAAGTCCTGTGGAAGCTAATGACATCCTGTTGCTGTTGCTTTGACAGACCCTTCTGCATAAGAGCAATCATCTCTGCATCAGTGAGGACACGCTCTTCGATATTCTTCATCAAAGCAATCTGTGTACCGGCTGCATCAGCCGTTTTATTCCCGTACATAGTCTTAATACCTGTTGCCTCAGCGTCAATCCTCGAACGTCCTAACGAGTCCTTCCCGACAAGGAAGTCTGTCAGCATCTTCACCGCCATCTCATTCTGCATAGGTCGATAGGACAACGCTAGATCAATAGCAGGCTGTAGGATCGGGAACCGCTGTCCCAGCTGAGCCGCTGGATACATCCACTTCTCGAAGAAGTTCATTTCAAGACCAAAGAACTTTGTTGTCTCAGAGTGCTTCGCTAAGCCGAGTGCTCTGCGTGCAGCATCAAGACCAGCGTCTAAGGCTTTCCTGTGCTCAACAGACTCTTTAAAGTCATAGCCAGATATACGTTTCGTAAAGCCTATCAGCTTCAGGTAGTCTGGTGGATCCACCGTATTCTCATACAGCATCTTAGCATAGTTCTCAGGCTCCATCCTCTCCAGCGTAGCGAGAGCCTTCTCAGCCTCTCTAATGTACTGTTGAGACTCGAGGACCTTCATGATACCATCTTTGATCTCAAGAACCGTCGTGGCTGAATCTTCGTCTCCAAGGATACGGCTAAGGTAGCCATGCAGACCGTCCATCATGTCAGCCATAGGCATGAATAATGACTTCGCAAACTCTGCTTCAAAAGGACCAGCCAGTGCAAGGTCATCACCGAACTCACGCATCTTCAGCTTGTTTGAGGGATTCGCTACACCGAGTGCAAGGGCTCCAGCGAAGTCAGCAAGGAACTCATCAACACCTACATTTCTGTCAGCCCTAATGTCCTTTAACTGTTGCTCTGCTCTACCTTTCTGAAACTCTCCCGGAACCATCTTGTCGAACCAGAAGTTAAACACAGTGGCTCTCTGTTCATCCGTTAACGCAGCTGCAAGTTTATATACATTATCCATCTCAGCAGACTTAATAGGGTTCAACTGTCCTTTCAGACGAGCCGATCCCATAGCGTGCCATAACTCATGACCCATAGTATGTAGTTTCTTGAACGTAGCGAACTCYTTTGTAGAGAACTGATCACTAGCYCTYAACAACACAGCATTATTCAGRTCRTTCTCACGAGACTTCCAAWAGGCCCCRCCCARATGYGATGTRTTCTCRCCTGTCAGCTCTGCAATACGTGTGAATCCTACRTCTTGGAACTGGGCTGCCAGCTTCACAGCAACCGACGTCAACGCTGTAGCCTCATTYGCCCCRTAKCCCTTCTTAGCAAAGTAYGACTGRAAGTGTGTCTTGGCTCCYAGCATCGTMGCRAACATMGARGGTGCYGCRTCAGCYAGCCGAGGGTCAAGATCATTRTCCTTCARCAGATCAACCTTRAATGCCTTCACWGACTCTTCCGASAACTTCCGTGTGAACGACTCATGTAGCTTACCCTTCTGCAAGAGTTGCCACGCTGCTCCTATAGCAGGAACGAACTCTAGACGAATCGCTGTGCTTAGAGTCTGAGGTGCAATCTTATCCTGTCCCTCATTCACCATCTTATCCACTAGGTCCTTCATAAACCTCTTTTCACCTGTCAGGATGTCATCACCAAACTTAGCAATGAGCTTACCTTTTCCATCTGTAGTGATACCGAACTCACCTTTGAACATAGACTGTAAAAGCCAGTTGAACCTGTTTGCACGCTTGTCAGCATTTCTAGTCGAGACAGCTTTCCCTGTCCCTTTATTCAACAAGAAGTTCCACTGTTCAGGCGACCAGCTTCTGCCGTCAAACGCCTGTGTGAGCTGAGCTACGAAGGTATCACCTACCGCATTCTTAGTTTCCTTGTCGAGAACCTCATCAAGTGACTTAGGTGCAATCTCCCGCTGGATCTTTGACTTGTCCTGAGCAACCATAGAGATGTCATCTAGTGAGAATCCATCGTCTTTACGATCCTGTCGAAACTTAAGTGTCTCTCCCTGCTTAGTAACGTAGTTCCACAAAGCCTGTAGTTCAACTAATTCATCACCTTCAATAAGTCGATCAAGTCTTCCGGGAGCAGAATCATCTCCAGACGCTACACGTTTAACTCCAGCTCCAGCCCGTGAATCACTAGCGTCTCCTAACCGCTGCCACTGCCGTACAATCGTAGCCTTCTCATCGAGGAAGCGAATCGACTGTGCTAGTGCTGATAGATACATGTTAGGATCTCTGTTGTTAGCCCATGGACTTGCACCATCCATAGCTGTCCTAGCTTGTGCATCCGTTAACTCATCAAGCCGTAGCAGGTAAGCAACAACCTTATCTGGAGTAATTCGATGAAAGATCTCTAGGTCAGACTCTCTAGCAACTGTGTCCATGTCGTTAGTAAGACGACCCAACCGTTGTAGCTCTGCATTACGCATCCGAGAGATAGCCTCTTCAGGGTGCATCAAGCCGAGGTTGATCTGCTTGTGTAGGTCAGCACGTAGCTCGTCTATAGACTTCTTATACTCTACGAGGACAGGGTGATCTACACCTCTCTTACCTCTGTATGTATCCTTCAGAGTCTTATCGTAGAGCATAGCTAACTCATCCATCTTAATGACAGACTCAACTATAGACATCTCCTGTGGAGCCTTGAGCAGATCCTGCTTCTCAAGGTCTGTCATCCGCCTTAGGAAGTCACCTAACGACTGTTGAATATCATTACCAAGAGCTAGACGATCATCTGCATTAGTCGATTTCTCTGTCCGTACTCCGAAGACACCATCAACAAGCTCGTCTATATAGGACGTAATCTTACCACGAACCTTGCCTTCGATAGTCTTGTCTGTGCTGTCTTTACGCTGTTCTGGAGTATCGAACTTCCGTTTAGGTAATACCTTACCTGTAGCTTCTTCAGAGATGCCTCGCACAACGGCTTCGTTAGCTTCACCTACCTTATGGTGGAGATTTCGTAGTGCTGGAGACAGAGGAGCTGCTGGACCGTATTCCTCAGATAGCTTGGAGCCGATAGCCTGCTGGGAGAGTGCATCTAGTTGAGCTGCAATTTCTGGATTCGATATGTCGATCTCAGGGTTCTTAGCCTTCATTAACTGAAGAGCTCGAGTCGTCTCAGGTGTTCTTGACAATGCATCAATGAAGTCTTTCTGCCACTTAGGAGCCTCGTCAGGAAGTTTGACTTCCCTAGCACTAGTCGTCTCAACCCCGACAGACTTACCCGGATACTTCCTTTCAGCCTGAGTTATAAATAACTTAGCCTCAGCGACTAGCTGATGATCCATAGGAGAATACGTAACCATTAACTCATGCTTTCCACCTTCTTGTGTCGGTGGCCTCAGCATACCGTTCTCTGTCAACGTAGCTATAACGTCACGAGCCTTCTCTCGACTCATGCCCATCTTACGCAAATCCGTTACAGAGATACCGCGTGTCCTCTGCAACTTATTAAAGATCCGTGGGAAGTGCTCGATATCTGCAATCAATTGTGTATGAATCACAGCACTGTCACCTACTCGTTCAGCATCAGACAGATCCAAGAGACCCACTTTAGCTTTCTCTCGCCGTGACATAGTGAGATCCTCTCTAGGAGGAGGTAACAGCTTACGATCTCGTATACTGTTATCCTGCTTAGACGTGTCAATGAACGACTTCAGCGCATCGACTGTCTGTTGATACTCTTCACCTAGGAGCTTATCCCTTAAGTTATTCGCTGACTCCTGTGCAGTTCGTGAGCGGAACCTATCCGCCCCAGACTTAGGTCCTCTGAAGATATGAACTGCATCTATAGCAACGAAGGGAATGTTCCCTGCAGCTAACTCAAAAGCATGCTCTGCTGTCAAGCCTACTAAGCCTTGATCCATAGCGAGACTGCTCCCTTGTATCAGCATCTCTTGGTTAATGAGAGCACCTATCTCACGACCGACTGTTTCGACACCTTTCTCAATTGTGCCTGCTACAAATGTATTGATTGTCTTACTAGGTACTAGTGCAATAGCACCACCACCTGTCTTAATTGTAGTGTGCGT
>NVWO01000027.1 GCA_002746255.1 Rhodospirillaceae bacterium
GAGGCCGTCGGGATGCGCGACGCGCGCTGTGCCGAATTGGCCGACGGGCTGCTCGCCTTTCTTGCCGACCGTCTGAAGGTGCATCTTCGTGACGAGGGTGTGCGGCACGACCACATCGCCGCCGTTCTGGCCCTGACCAAAGAGGACGACCTGGTTCGTCTGCGCGAACGTGTTGCTGCGTTGCGCGCGTTTCTGGAAAGCGAGGATGGCGCGAATTTGCTGGTTGCGTATCGGCGCGCGCGCAACCTTGTCCATATCGAAGAGAAGAAAGACAGCGCCGGTTACGACGGCACCGTCGTCGAGGCGCAGCTTGTCGAAGCACCGGAGCAGGCGCTTTATGCGCGCCTTCAAGACGTGAGGAACCTGGCTGAGGTGGCCCTCAAAGGCGAAGAATTCGAAGTGGCGATGGCGGCGCTTGCCCGCCTTCGGGTGCCGGTCGATGCCTTCTTCGACGACGTGAAGGTCAATGTGGACGACAAGGCGTTGCGAAAAAATCGTCTGCACCTGCTTGGTGAAATTCGCCGCACCCTGGAAACGGTCGCCGATTTTTCAAAGGTTGAAGGATGAGGCTGGGAAAGCCAAAAGCCCGGTGGGTTTACGCCTTTGGGGGCGGTCACGCGCAAGGCAATGCCGGGATGAAGGATTTGCTCGGCGGCAAGGGGGCGAATCTTGCCGAGATGAGCAACCTTGTCCTGCCGGTTCCGCCCGGCTTTACGATCTCGACGGAAGCGTGCACCTATTATTACGCGAACGGCAGCGCCTATCCGGAGACTCTGGTGAAAGAGGCGTCGCGCGCCCTGCGCCGGGTTGAGAAAATCGCCAGGGCAAAATTCGGCTCCGGGAAAAATCCGCTCCTTCTTTCCGTCCGTTCCGGCGCGCGTGCGTCCATGCCCGGCATGATGGATACGGTTTTGAACATCGGCCTCAACGACGAGACGGTTGTGCAACTAGCGGCGTCAAGCGGCGATCGCCGTTTTGCCTATGACAGTTACCGGCGCTTTCTCCAGATGTATGGCGACGTTGTGCTGGGCGTTCCCCATTACCGGTTTGAGGATTTGCTGGACCTTTACAAAGAGGAACGCGACCTCACCCTCGATACGGATCTGGGGGCGGAAGACTGGGAGGCCGTCGTCCTTCTTTTTAAGCAAAAAATCGAGGAAATACGTGGTGCGCCCTTTCCCCAGGTGCCCATGGATCAGCTTTGGGGCGCCATCGGCGCCGTGTTCGGCAGCTGGATGAACAAACGCGCCATCACCTATCGTCGCATTCACGGCATTTCGGAAGCCTGGGGAACGGCGATCAACGTGCAGGCGATGGTGTTTGGCAACATGGGGGCGGATTGCGCGACCGGCGTTGCTTTTACGCGCAACCCGTCAACGGGCGAAAAAACGTTTTACGGCGAATTTCTGCCGAATGCCCAGGGCGAAGATGTTGTCGCCGGCATTCGCACGCCCCAGCCCATGACAACGGCGGCGCGGCTTCTCTTCGGGGGCGAGCGTCCCTCGCTTGAGGAATCCATGCCGGATGTTTACGCGCAGCTTGCCACCATCTGCGACCGTCTGGAATCCCACTACCGCGACATGCAGGACATCGAATTTACGATCCAGCGGAAAAAGCTCTGGATGCTGCAGACCCGCACCGGCAAGCGAACGATGGCGGCGGCCTTAAAGATTGCTGTCGACATGGCGGAAGAAGGCCTGATTACCCATGAAGAGGCGATCCGCCGGATCGACCCGGCCGCCCTCGATCAGCTTCTGCACCCGACTCTGGATCCAGACGCCGAACAGCAGGTCATTGCGACGGGGCTTCCGGCCTCACCTGGGGCCGCGTCCGGCAGGCTTGTCTTTACGGCGGACGAAGCCGAACGCGATGCCGCGCGCGGACATGACGTCATCCTTGCGCGCGTCGAGACAAGCCCGGAGGACATTCACGGCATGCATGCCGCCGTTGGCATTCTGACCTCCCGGGGCGGGCTGACCAGCCACGCGGCGGTCGTTGCGCGCGGCATGGGGCGCGTTTGCGTTTCCGGGGCCGGTGAAATCCGGATCGATGCGAAGGCCGGTGAAATGCGGACCCCGGACCATGTGTTGAAGCGTGGCGATGTGGTGACGCTCGACGGCACGAAAGGCCGCGTCCTGCTCGGCAAAATTGCCATGCGGCACCCGGAACTTTCCGGGGACTTTGCAACCCTGATGGGCTGGGCCGATAAAATCCGCCGGTTGCGCGTGCGTGCGAACGCGGAAACGCCTCACGATGCCAGAATTGCCCGTCAGTTTGGTGCGGAGGGCATCGGCCTTTGCCGGACCGAACATATGTTCTTCGACAAGGAACGCATTCTTGCCGTCCGCGAGATGATCTTCGTCGAGGATGCACAGGCCCGCAAAGTGGCTTTGGCGAAAATTCAGCCCATGCAGCGGGATGATTTTATCGAAATCTTTCGGATCATGGCGGGGCTTCCGGTGACCATTCGCTTGTTGGACCCGCCGCTCCATGAATTTCTTCCAAAGACCGAACCGGAACAGATGGAACTTGCCGAACGCCTTGGCGTGGACCTTGCCGCGATTCGCGCGCGCGCGGATCAGCTCTACGAGGTGAACCCGATGCTGGGGCATCGCGGTTGTCGCCTTGGCATTACCACGCCGGAAATTTACGAGATGCAGGCGCGCGCGATTTTCGAAGCCGGCCTTGCCGCCGCGAAGGAAACAGGCGAGGCGGTGGCGCTGGAAATTATGATCCCGCTTGTGGCGACGCGCGAGGAGTTTGATTTTATCAAGACGCGGATCGATCGGGTCGCGGTCGAGACGGCCTATGGGCGACCCTACCATGTCGGTACGATGATCGAATTGCCGCGCGCTGCCTTGCGTGCCGGTGACATTGCCAGATCAGCGGAATTTTTCAGTTTCGGTACGAACGATCTGACCCAGACGGTTTTTGGCATTTCACGCGACGATGCCGGCGCTTTCCTGAAGACCTATCTGGAAAAGGAAATTCTGACCCGGGATCCGTTCGCGACCCTGGACCGCGAAGGCGTCGGCGAATTGATCCGCATTGCCGTTGAACGTGGCCGCGCTGTTCGTGACGACCTTTGCTTCGGCGTCTGTGGCGAACATGGGGGCGATCCGGCCTCGATTGATTTTTTCGAACGTGTCGGCCTCGATTATGTTTCCTGCTCGCCCTACCGGGTGCCGATTGCACGGCTGGCGGCGGCGCGCGCGGTTCTGGACGCCCGCTAAAGCCGCAGCCACGAAGGCGGCGTTGGCGTAAGCTGCGCCGCCCCAGCCTGCAAGGCAGTGCCTTCCTGCGCCGCTTTTTCCACCGCGTCCAGTTGCAGCAGCGCCAGGCCGATGTCGCCGCAGACCGATGTCAACGTCCCCACGTCGCGGTCCGCCAGTTGCACCAATGTACCGGGCGCAGGCGGTTTGCCTGCAAGCGTCACTGGCAACAGGCGTTTGCGGCTTAGGCCGCGATGTTTCATCCGTGCCGTCACTTCCTGGCCGACATAGCAGCCTTTTTTCCAGTCGATGCCGTTCAGTTCGTCAAAGCCGTAATCCAGCAACAGGGATTTTTCCGGCACCAGATCGCGGCTGCCATCGGCAAGGCCAAGGCCAATGCGAAAACGGTCGTATTTGTCAAAATTGGCAGCAACAAAACCTTCGAAATCGGGCGTGGTGCCGATGGGCAAAATCGCGCGCGTGCCCGCCGCCGCCAGCCTTGGGTCAACATAAAGACAGCCGCCCTTGAAGGTGCGCGCCGCGCCGGCTGTTGCGTCGAGGTTAAGGGCGGCAAGGGCGCCCTCGCCAAACAGCGCGTAAACGCGAAATTCCCCGGTGACGTCGGCAATCAAAATGTCTGCGCGCAGCTTGTAAAGCAGCAGCCGCTTTTTTAAATCGGCAAGCCGTGCCTTCTCAGCCTCCAGATAGACGCAATCCCCCATCTGTGCCACGAAGAAATCATGGAGGTATTTTCCCTGGGGCGTCAGCAGGGCGCCATAAAGGGCGCGCGTTTCAGATGCCTTGTTGATGTCGGTCGTCATCAGGCCTTGCAGGAAGGATCGTGTGTCCGCACCGGCAATTTGCAAAATTCCACGGGCTTCAAGAAGGGTGACGGAAGGGGGCATGTTTGGAAATCTCCGGTCTTCGGGTCATGGGCAGATGGCCGCCCCAGTGTAGGCGCGCTTTTCCCGCGAGATCACAAGGCCGACACGAATTGCGCCAAAGCCGTTTTTTTTACGGCTTCGGCTTCCATTCCCGGGCCAACTTTTGCGCGTCGGCAATCTGCGCGCGTGTCATTTTTTTTGCAATCCGGTCCCGGTTCTTTGCGGCCTTTGTATCGCCCTGCGCTGCGGCAAGGTTGTACCACATATGCGCCCGGGCAGCGTCCTTGGAAACGCCACGGCCTAATCTGTACATGACTCCGAGGTTGTTCTGCGCTTTTGCATTCCCCTGTTCTGCCGCTTTTTGGGTCCACTTCACGGCCTGGGCAGCGTCCTTGGGAGCGCCTTTGCCTTTGGCGTACATAAGCCCGAGGTTGTTCTGCGCGCCTGCATACCCCTGTTCCGCCGCCTTGCGATACCACTTCACGGCTTCGGCAGCGTCCTTGGGAACGCCCTGGCCTTGAGCGTACATAAGCCCGAGGTTGTGCTGCGCGCCTGCATCTCCCTGTTCCGCCGCCTTGCGATACCATGTCACGGCCCGGGCGTCGTCCTGAGGAACGCCCAAGCCTAATCTGTACATGACTCCGAGGTTGATTTGCGCGTCTGCATCCCCCTGTTCCGCAAGCGGTTTCAATAGACGAAACGCGGTTGCATAATCCCCGCGATTATACGCCGCTACCCCATCATCGAATGGATCCGCATATGCCGGGGTTGCACCGCCCAAAACGACGCAGACCAGCAAAGAAAAGAGTGCGGCGAGGATTGTTCGTTTCATGTTCACTCCCTGGAAAAACGTCCCCGAGCTACCAGCAGGCCCACCAATGAAAATGCGGCCCCATGAAAGCCCTGCGGATGGGGGGCAGATAGCCGCCCCAGTGTAGGCACGCTTTTCCTTCCCGCAAGCCCCGCTTGGCAAGAAGAAGTGGGCTTCGTATAAATTGCCGATGACACGGGTTCTTCAATGCCTTGCCGGGGCCGAACATGGCGGTGCCGAAACCTATTTCGTGAGCCTTGTTCTGGCGTTGCACGAGGCGGGCCTTGAACAGCGCGTCGTCATGCGCCCGAACCGGCTTCGCCGGGCGCGGCTGGAAAAGGGTGGGATTATGCCGGTTGAACTGCCCTTTGGCGGGATTTTCGATTGGCGGACGGGCCGGGCCTTAAGAAAAGAGGCCGAGGCCTTTGGTGCCGATATCGTGCTTAGCTGGATGAACCGGGCTTCGGCAAAGGCCCCGCGCGGGAATTACGTCCGCGCCGCGCGTCTTGGCGGCTATTACAATCTGAAATATTACAAGTCCTGCGACTGGCTGATCGGCATCACGCCGGGCATCGTCGATCATGTGGTGGAAAACGGCTGGCCGCGGGATCGCGCCATTTACCTGCCGAACCACGCGACGCCGGAAATTGCGACGCCGGTGTCGCGGGCATCCCTGGACACGCCGGAAGACGCGCCGCTGCTTTTCTCCCTCGGGCGGATGCATCCGGTGAAAGGCTTCGACGTGCTGTTGACGGCTTTGCAGCAGGTGCCGGGGGCCTATCTATGGCTGGCGGGCGAGGGACCGGCACGGGCCGAACTGGAATCCCTTGCAAAACGCCTTGGCGTCGCGTCGCGGGTGCGCTTTCTTGGCTGGCGCGAGGACAAGGCGGCGCTGTTTGCCGCCGCCGACATCGCCATCTTTCCTTCCCGCTATGAACCTTTTGGCACGGTGACGTTAGAGGCATGGGCCTATGAAACCCCCCTCGTTGCGGCGGCCAGCGCCGGGCCTGCCGGTATCATTACGAATGAACGCGACGCGCTGCTTGTCCCCATCGACGACGCCCCGGCCATGGCCCACGCGCTCAACCGGCTGGTTGGCGATCCGGCCCTGCGCGACGCCCTTGTCGCTGGCGGCAAGGCAACCTTCGTTGCCAATTTTACGAAGGCGGCTGTCGTTCGCCGCTATCTGGATTTCTTTGAACGGATCAAAACCTGATGTGTGGGATTGCCGGTGGTCAGGGCAAGGATGGCAACCCGCCGTCGCCGGGCGTTCTGCGCGCGCTGACCGACGCGCTTGGCCATCGCGGGCCGGATGGCCGTGGCCAATATGTGAACGGGGCCACTGGCCTTGTCCATACGCGCCTGGCAATCATCGATCTGAAGACGGGGGATCAGCCGCTTTTCCATGCGGCGGGGCCGGTCCTTGTCGCGAATGGCGAAATTTACAATTACGTGGAATTGCGCGCCGGGCTTTCGGACGTTGCCTTTCAGACGGCTTCGGATTGCGAGCTGCCCTTGCACCTTTATGTGAAAGAGGGCTTAGGCTTCGTCAACCGGCTGCGCGGCATGTATGGGCTTGCGCTTTACGATCCAAAAGAGGCGCGCCTGATTCTGGCGCGCGATCCGTTCGGGATCAAGCCGCTCTATTACGCGCAAACGGCGGCTGGTTTTTTCTTTGCGTCTGAACCCCAGGCCCTGATTGCGGCGGGCATCGTTGCGCCCCATGTTCGCGACCAAAGCCGGAACGAACTTCTTCAGCTTCAGTTCACCACCGGCCCGGCGACAATTTTCGAAGGCATCGCGCGTGTGCTGCCGGGGGAAGTTCTGGTCGTTGAGAAGGGCCGCGTCGTGCATCGCGAAAGACACGCCGCGCTGCCCCCAGGCGGGCCGGAAAAAATAGACGAAGCAACCGCGCTGCGCCGTCTGGATACGGTGCTTGCCGACAGCGTTCAGGTCCATCAGCGTTCCGACGTTCCCTATGGGCTTTTCTTTTCTGGCGGCATCGACTCATCCGCCATCCTGGCTCTGATGGCGGAATGCAATCCGCGTCCGGTGGCAACCTTTACCGCCGGTTTTCCCGGCACGCGCACCCATGACGAACGCGCCCACGCCAAAAAGCTGGCCCGGCTTGTTGGCGCGGAACATGTCGAGGTTGAATTTTCGGAGGCGGATTTCTGGACATCGCTTCCGGAAATTGCGGCGGCGATGGACGACCCGGCGGCGGATTATGCCATTTTGCCAACCTGGAAACTGGCGCGCGAAGCCAGCCGCGACCTGAAAGTCGTGCTTTGCGGCGAGGGCGGCGACGAACTGTTTGGCGGCTATGGCCGGTATCGAAGCGCCATGCGTCCGGCCCTGTTTGGCGGCAGAAAGATGCGCCGGCGCGGCGTGTTCGATGGCCTGGACGTGCTGCGCGCACCGATGACCGGCTGGCGCGACGGGATCGCGGCCGCCGAAATGGCAAATGGTCTGGAAGGCCGGACAAAGCTGCAAATCGCCCAGGCGGTCGATTGCGCGGATTGGCTGCCCCATGACCTGCTGACCAAGCTGGATCGTTGCCTGATGGTTCACGGGCTTGAGGGGCGAACGCCCTTCCTGGACCGTGATGTGGCAAACGCCGCCTTTCGCCTGCCGGACCGATTGAAGGTCCGTGGCCGGTTGGGAAAATGGCTGCTGCGCAAATGGCTTTCGGAAAAATTGCCGGCGGCAAACGCTTTTTCGGAAAAGCGTGGTTTTACGGTGCCCGTTGGCGAATGGATTTCGAGGAAGGGCGCGCAGCTTGGCCCCCTTGTCGCAGCCGACCCGGCAATCGCAGAGCTTTGCCGGCCCGACGCCGTGACGGCACTTTTTCGAAAATCGGATAAACGCGCGGGCTTTGCCGCCTGGCTGCTTCTTTTCTATGCGCTCTGGCATCGTCAACGCATCGCAGGCCGCCCGGCCGATGGGGATGTCTTTGAAATTCTTGCGGAAAAACATTAGGCAGGCGACATTGTGCGGACTTGGTGCGGGTCTTGGTGCGAACACAGGGAATTTTGATGACGGATAGCTTTGATCTCGTGCTGCGTGGCGGCATTTGCGTAACGCCAAAGGGCGTTCTTCCTGGGGATGTCGGGGTAAGGGACGGAAAAATTGCCGCCATCGGCGATCTGGGTTCGCAAAAGGCCGAAACGACGATCGATGCAACCCATCTTCACGTCCTTCCTGGTGTGATCGATGGCCATGTTCATTTTCGCGAGCCGGGCCTGGAACACAAAGAAGACATCGAAAGCGGCAGCCGCGCCGCTGTAAAGGGTGGCGTGACCACCGTTTTTGAAATGCCGAACACAAAACCGGCGACCGTCGATGCGGCGACCCTTGCCGACAAGGTGGCAAGAACGAAAAACCGCGCCTGGTGTGACATTGCCTTCTTCCTTGGCGCGACAGAAGAAAATGTCGACCAGCTTGGGGAACTGGAACGGCTGCCCGGCGCCGCTGGTATCAAGCTTTTCATGGGCTGTTCAACCGGGTCGCTTCTGGTGGCTGAAGACGAAGGGATCGAACGCGTGCTGCGTTCCGGCTCGCGGCGTCTGGCCGCCCATTGCGAAGACGAAGACCGTCTGAAGGCGCGCGCGCATCTTGGTGTGGAAGGGGCTCACCCACGCGTTCACCCCATGTGGCGGGACGCGGAAAGCGCGCGGCTGGCAACCCAGCGTCTTTTGACATTGGCACGTAAAGTTGGCCGCAAGGTGCACGTGCTGCATGTAACGACGGCGGAAGAAATGGCGCTTCTGGCCAATGCGCGCGATTTTGCCAGTTCCGAGGTAACGCTCCAGCACCTGACCCTTGCCGCGCCGGAATGTTATGAGCGCCTGGGCACCCGGGCCCAGATGAACCCGCCCATTCGCGACAGCGCCCATCGCGACGCGTTGTGGCGCGCCATTGCTGACGGCATCGTTGATGTCGTCGGATCGGACCATGCGCCCCATACTCTGGAAGAAAAATCGAAGCCCTATCCGCAAAGCCCTTCCGGCATGCCGGGTGTGCAAACCCTGGTGCCGATCCTGCTGGACCATCTGCACAAGGGGCGGCTGTCTCTCGAACGCTTTGTCGAGCTGACAAGCACGCGCGTCGCCGCGCTCTATGGCATCACGGGCAAGGGCGCAATTGACATTGGCTATGACGCGGATTTCACCATTGTCGATCTGACCGCGAAACGGCGGATCACGAATGACTGGATTGCCAGCCGGGCGGGGTGGACCCCCTTTGATGGCATGGAGGTCACCGGCTGGCCGCGCATGACAATTCTGCGCGGAAGGACCGTCATGCGCGAAGACGAAATCCTTGGCCGGGCGTCCGGCGAACGGGTTCGTTTTGAAGACACGCAAGCGTGACGCACGAAAGCATGACGCATCATCGCGTCTGAAAAAAGAAATGACGGCATGGCAGAGAATTTTGCGGCGCTTGTCCTGGGCGACGTGCCGGGGCTTGCCTCTTGCGTAAAGAAACCAGACGTATCAAGCCAGTAGAAAGACTATTGCAATCGAACTGCATTCGAGAGACGGTAACAGCCTTGGGTCGAGGCGGGGTTTTACAACCCCTCAGGCGCCACCTGTAACCGCCTGCCCTTGGGCGGCATCTTAGATAAGGGTGCGGTGTGGCGCACAGCATAGAAACATGGAGACACCCATGCGAAAGTTAATCACGATCGCGACCGTCTTGTCCGTCATGGTGGCCCTTCTTGGCACGGTGTGGATTGTGCGCACCCTTGGCGAGAAGGACGCGGCGGACGCCCTTTTTTCTGAAAGTCGCGATGTCGAAGACCTTGCGCGTGCGGACGATGGCAAAATTGATCCCCTGAAGCTCGCCTATGCCAATTATGAAAAGGGCGCGCTGGTAAAAGCGGCGAAGCAATATCAAGAGCTCGCCGAAAACGGCGATCCCGTTGGACAGCGAAACCTTGGATTCCTTTACCAGCGTGGCCATGGCGTCAACCGGAACAATGCGACAGCCATGATGTGGTATCTCAAGGCCGCCGAACAGGGGCATCGCGCCGCTTACAACAACATCGGTTTTCTCTATGTCGCTGGCCTGGGTGTTGAACAGGATTTTGTTCAGGCGCATCTCTGGTACACGAAGGCGGTGGTTGCCGGCAGCAAGGAAGGCAAGCGTCTGCGCAGTGTGATCCAGAAAAAGATGACGGACGATCAGGTTGCCGCGGCCGAAAAGCTCGAGATGGAAAACGGCCTGAAAGAGGAAATTTTCTGAGTTTGCTGCGCGCCGCGAGGTTCCGGCATTCAAATCAATCGTTGCAAAAAGGGGCCTTTGGGCCCCTTTTTTTACGCGGCACCCACGTTACGCGGCACCCACGTTACGTGGTTTTCATGTGGGGGAAGGCTTGGGTCAGGGGCTGTGGTAAAGCCACCAATGGGTTTCGTTCAGGGAATAGACGGGCTGGTAATGCCGGACGGTTGTGGCCGGAACAACGCTATGGATCTGGTTGTCGAGAAGGTAGGGCTGACCCGCCATGTAAACGACCAGCACGGCGTGGGGAATGCGCAAATTCAGGTCTTGCAGGACGACAACACGCAAATCTTCATTGGCAAAGCCGAGAGCGCGAAGGGATAGAAACTTCGCAATCGCATAATCTTCGCAATCGCCGCGGCGGCGTAAATGTTCGCCCGGCATGGCCCAGTAATCCGAAACGCCGTAATTGATCGGGTCCGTCAAATAGGAAACACGGTTTAGATAGCGATTGACGGCTTCAATCTGGGTCGGCCGGCTTTGGCCGCGCAAGTCTTCCAGAAAGCGGTTCCATTCTTTCAGGTGGCAGCGGTTGAAGAAACTTTCATCGCAGCTTCCTTCGGCAAGATCCCGCCCTTTGAAGTAACGTTCCAGCGTGTCTGTCCATTTTGAAAAGGCGGTGAGATTCGTTGAGGCAGTCGCCTGCTTTCCGAAAAGCATCCGTTCTTCCATCTGCGCGGCGTGGGCGGGTGCGGCCCAAAGCATGGCCATTGGCAGTGCCAGAGCGGCTGCCACCGCCACTGCGCGCAAGCGCATGCCTACATATGTGCGTCCCGTCATGTTTCCCATGCTGCTTTTCCTTGCCGTCCCGGCTTCGCCATTTGGGGCACCCCGGCTGGGGCATCCCGGCTGGGGCATCCCGGCGCGTTTCAGGGCATTAAGGTGAGGCTAGGCGGGCGTTTTTAAGAATTTCCTAAGGGATCGTGGTTAATTTCCTGGGGACTGGCGGCGTTTTGTCGGCAGGAGGAGGCAGGTGCTTACATGACGGCAATGGCCAAGACGGATGCGGCGACGCCGGGTTCGGCCAGGATGGGTGTGTTGCGCCTGCCTTTGCGCAGCATCGCGATCTGGCTGGCACTTCTTCTGGTCTGTTTTGGCGGGGTCTTCGGCATTCTCAGCTTCACCGAGGAAGGGCGCGCGCGCGACCTTCGCGCCTGGCAAAGCCGTCTGCACATTCTGGCTGACGGGCGTGCCGCCGCCGTCAATGCGTGGCTTGGCTCCCATTATGCCCGCCTGGGCGAACTTGCCGACAACGCCTCGCTCCAGCTCTATTTAACGCAACTGGGATTGGCGAAAGGCGACGGCCAGACAAGTCCCGCCATCGAGGCCAGCCGTGGCTACCTCTACAACCTCCTCCTTGCCACGGCGGAACGCGAAGGGTTTATGGCGGCCCCGGTGGGGTCCGACGTCGCGGCCAATGTCCGGCGCGTCGGTGTTGCCGGTCTGGCCCTGCTTGGACCGGACGGCAGAATCCTTGTGGCGACG
>NVWO01000028.1 GCA_002746255.1 Rhodospirillaceae bacterium
CGAACACGTCTTCGATTTCGGTGACGAAGCTTGCCTCAAGCACCGACCGGCCGGAAAAGTTCATGGGCATGCATTTCATGAACCCGGTGCCAGTGATGGAGTTGATCGAATTGATCCGCGGCATCGCGACCGATGACGCAACTTTTCATACCATTCGCGATTTATCAGAAGAGATTGGGAAAACCGTCGCCGTCTCCGAAGATTTTCCTGCCTTTATCGTCAACCGCGTTCTCATTCCGATGATCAATGAGGCCGTTTACACCCTTTACGAAGGCGTCGGCACGGTTGAAGAAATCGACCGCGCGTTGCGGTTGGGGGCCCATCATCCAATGGGGCCGTTCGAACTTGCCGACTTCATTGGCCTGGACGTTTGCCTTGCCATCATGCAGGTGCTGAACGAGGGCTTCGCGGACACGAAATACCGCCCCTGCCCGCTCTTGGTGAAATATGTCGAGGCCGGTTGGCTTGGGCGAAAGACCAAACGCGGCTTTTACGACTATTCCGGTGAGACCCCGGTCCCCACCCGCTAATCGCGGGCGTTGGAATCTGGTTTTCCAAGATAGCGGTGAACAAGCGCCAGACCCTCCGGACTGTCCCACTCGGCAAAGCCGCTGTGACTTCCGAGCACCTGGCCATCTCGACCGATGAAAACGGTAAGCGGCAGGAATTCAACACCAAACTCGGCGCCAACCGCTCTTTTCGGGTCGAGATAAATAGCAAGGTTCTTTAGCCCCAGGCGCTCATAGAAAGCCGTCACAACCGCGAGCCCCCCACGGTCCCCGGAAAGGGGAATGACGACGATGCCCTCCCCGGCGACGCGACCCGCCAAACGATCCAGAGACGGCATTTCGCGAACACATGGTCCACACCAGGTGGCCCAGAAATTCAAGACGATCCCTTTGCCGCGCCAATCGACAAAGCGCCGCTCCGATCCATTCGCGTCGATAAAGGGAACATCGGGCACTGGCAGGGGCTTGGAAAGCGGCGTAAAGTGCAAAGTCGTTGGTGTGGACTGGTCCGCTGGTATGGAATCCGTTGGCATGGAGCCGTCTGGCAACCACCATGCCGCCAAACCGACGAGAAGGGTGAGCGCACCAAATAAGATGACCCGACGGAAACCTCTAGACATCGTAAAACTCAAATCGTGACATGAAAACAAAAACCCCGTCTACCAAGAGCAGCAGCCAAACCATACGAAACGGCCGATTCGATATCGGCCCGGATGCCGTTCTTGAAACAATTAATGCTTCCATCGATTTTGACAAGCGTCTTTATGCACAGGACCTTGCCGGTTCGAAGGCACATTGCACCATGCTTGTCGCAACCGGGATCCTTGACAGCAAGGATGGCGAAGAAATCCTGAAAGGTCTTGCGTGCATCGAGACGGAAATCGAGGAAGGCGCGTTTACGTTCAAGACGGTGTTTGAAGACATCCACATGAACATCGAAGCGCGCCTGAAAGAGCTTATCGGCGATGCGGCTGGAAAACTTCATACGGCGCGGTCACGGAACGATCAGGTGGCGACGGATTTTCGGCTTTGGGTGCGCGATGCGCTTGACATGGGTGATCTGGCGCTCAGGGAGTTGCAGGCCGCCTTGATCGACCGCGCGGAAGAACATGCCGATACCCTACTTCCCGGCTTCACGCATCTTCAGGCAGCGCAGCCGGTATCCTTCGGCCACCATCTGCTGGCTTATGTCGAAATGTTTGGGCGTGACCGGACACGGCTTGTCGATTGCCGGACACGCCTCAATGAAAGCCCCCTTGGCGCAGCGGCGCTTGCCGGAACCTCCTTTCCCATCGATCGGGAAATGACGGCGGCGACGCTCGGTTTCGACCGCCCGATGGCAAATTCAATGGATGCCGTCAGCGATCGGGATTTTGCGCTGGAATTTCTAGCTGCCGCAGCGATTGCGGCGACACATCTTTCGCGACTGGCCGAGGAAATTGTCCTGTGGTCAAGCACGCCGCTTGGTTTCATTAGGCTTTCCGACGCCTTTTCGACCGGCAGTTCGATCATGCCCCAAAAGCGGAACCCGGACGCAGCCGAACTTGTTCGCGGCAAAACGGGCCGGATGCTGGGATCGCTGGCAACGCTTCTTGTTGTTATGAAAGGCCTGCCCCTTACCTACAGCAAGGACATGCAGGAAGATAAGGAGCCGGTGTTCGATGCCGCCGATACGCTGACGTTATGCCTTGCGGCCATGACCGGCATGATCCGCGACCTTACGGTAAACAAGGAACAGATGCATGCGGCGGCCAGTGGCGGCTATACCACGGCAACGGACCTCGCCGACTGGCTGGTCCGGGTGTCTGGAAAATCCTTCCGCGATGCCCATCGCGTCACCGGAAAAATTGTCAAACTTGCAGAAAAGCAGAGTCTTGATCTCGACGCGCTTCCTCTTGAAGAAATGAAACGCATCGAACCCACGATCACGAAAGCCGTCTTCGAGGTGCTTGGCATCGAACGTTCCGTCGCAAGCCGCGTAAGCCTTGGCGGCACAGCACCGGCGAATGTCCGCCAAGCAGCAAAAAAAGCGCGGACGCGTTTTTTATGAAGCGCATGATCCTTACGCTGCTGCTGGCTTGCAGCCTTGGGCTCACCCTCTCGGCGTGCGGCAAGAAGGGCCCCCTTGAACCGCCCCCGGGCAAGGAAAGCAACTACCCAGGGCAATACCCGAAATGAACCATTTTTTGTATCGCGATGGGGTGCTCTACGCCGAGGACGTCCCGCTGCCAAAGATTGCTGAAACCATCGGCACGCCATTTTATTGCTATGCCACGGCAACACTGGTTCACCAGTACCGCGCCTTCGCCGATGCCTTCGCCAACCAGGACGCGACGATTTGTTATGCCGTAAAAGCAAACGCGAACCAGTCGGTGCTGCACACCCTTGCCCGGCTTGGCGCCGGCGCCGACATCGTTTCCGGCGGCGAACTTCAAAGGGCCCTGGCCGCCGGCATCCCGGCGACGAAAATCGTCTTTTCCGGAATCGGTAAGACGCAGCAAGAGATGGCCCAGGCGCTTGACGCAGGTATCCTGCAATTTAACGTCGAATCAGAGCCAGAGCTTGAGGCCCTAAACGCGGTGGCCCTCGAGAAAAACGCACGCGCGCCGGTGGCGCTTCGCGTAAACCCGGACATCGATTCCGGCAGCCACAACAAGATTGCAACCGGACGGCGCGAGGATAAATTCGGCATCCCATGGGAGCGCATCGCGAATGCCTATGCATTGGCGGCGTCGCTTCCTGGTATCGAAGTCGTCGGCATTGCCGTCCATATCGGATCGCAGCTTGTCGAACTTTCCCCCTTTCGCGCCGCCTTTGCACGCGTGGCCGACCTTGTGACGACCCTGCGGAAAAGCGGCCACAGGATTGACCGGCTCGACCTTGGTGGCGGGCTCGGCATCCCTTATGACGGCGAAACCCCGCCAGAACCCGCCGATTATGCAGAGATGGTTCGCCAGGAAACCGCCGGGCTTGCCTGCCGGCTGATTTTCGAGCCGGGCCGGTTTATCGTCGGTAATGCAGGCGTTCTGGTCACGCGGGTTCTCTACGTGAAAGAGGGTTCGGAACGGCGTTTCGTGATCGTGGACGCGGCCATGAACGACTTGCTTCGGCCCGCCCTCTATGATGCCTTCCACCGTGTCGATCCAGTCACCGAACCTGCCAATACGAGCCATAAAAAGCCGGTCGAGATCGTCGGACCGATTTGCGAAAGCGGCGACGTCTTTGCAAGCGGCCATCCCCTGCCCCCAGTCAAGGCCGGCGACCTGCTTGTCATCCGGTCGGCAGGTGCTTATGGCGCGGTGATGGCATCGGAATACAACACCCGCCCCCGCGTACCGGAAATATTGGTCAATGGCGAACGCTTCGCCGTGGTCCGCCCCCGCCCGACAATCGACGCCATCCTAAAAAGCGAGCAAATTCCAGACTGGCTTGCGTAAAAAGCGCGTTTCTAGAAACGGAATTCATATTCCACAAGCCACCTGAAGAATGCACCCGGCATCTTGTCGGTAAGCCCGAACAGGCACACCCGTTAAATCCCGCCCAGACGTGCCTTTGCGCTTTTCCCTTGTTCAAGAGCCGTGGACAGCCCCCAGCCTCCCAGCGTCTTAGTTGCGATTGATAATCATTTTTACCTTGCGTCGCCGGGCAGGCCGTGTAAATTACTGCAAATGATAATCACTCTTAATAAGGACGCGCACAAATTCTGACGCAAGCCTCACAATAACTATCTGTATTGATTGCAAAAAATAGGGAAAGACGATGTCTCAAATCTTACGCCCCCTTCCCGCATTGACACTTGGTCTGGCCATGGCCCTTTCGCCCATGGCAACAGCCCTGGCCCAGGAAGCACCCAGCCGGGAGGAGATGTGGCGGACCATCCAAAAACAGCAAAAACAGCTCCAGGCACTAACCGAGCGGCTTACGCAAACGACGAAGAAGGTTGAGAGCACCGAAAAGAAGGTGGAAGCAAGCGAAGAACGTATCGAAGCAACTGGTGCCATGGTCGAGCAGGTCCGTGAAACAAGCAGCACTCAGCCTGGCTGGTGGCAAAACACGCAACTCGGCGGGTATGGCGAGATGCACTACAATGGCGGCGACAAGGAAGAAATTGATTTCCATCGCTTCGTTCTTTACGTCGGCCATGATTTTTCGGACAGCGTCCGCTTCTTCTCAGAACTCGAACTCGAACATTCCATTGCTGGCGATGGCAAATCCGGCGAGATCGAACTGGAGCAGGCTTATATTCAGATCGATTTCAGCGAATTCCACCGCACCACTCTCGGCCTACAGATGATTCCCGTCGGCATCTTGAACGAAACGCACGAACCGCCGACATTCTTCGGCGTCGAACGCAATCCGGTTGAAAGCAACATTGTTCCAACGACCTGGTGGGAAGGTGGCGCCAAATTCAGTGGCGAACTCTGGGAGGGCGTCAGCTATGACGCCATGGTGCATTCGGGTCTGGAAACACCGACCACCGGCAGCAGCGCATTCAAGATTCGCAATGGGCGGAACAAGGTTTCAAAGGCCTCCGCCAGTGACGGTGCCTACACAGGCCGCCTTCGCTGGGCCGCCTTGCCCGGAGTAGAATTCGGTGTTACAGGGCAGTATCAGAGCGACCTGACACAAGGCGTAATTGACACCAGTGCAACACTTTTTGAGGTGCATACCGATGTTCGCCAAGGGCCATGGGGCCTGCGTGCGCTTTTCGCCCGCTGGGATCTTCGCGGCACCGCACCGGAAGCCATCGGCAGGGACGTTCAGCAAGGCTGGTATGTTGAGCCTTCTTACCGCTTTTCCACGAAGATCGGCAAAGTCGGCGTCTTCGCCCGTTTAAACGAATGGGACAACAACGCTGGCAGCAGTGGAGATACACAATTTCAGCAAATCGACATTGGTCTGAACTATTGGCCCCACGAGGACGTCGTCTTAAAATTCGACTTCCAGATTCAGGATGCGCCTGTCGGAGAGACCGAGGACGACCGCGTAAACCTAGGACTGGGATTCCAGTTCTAACCGCCGTGGCATCGCACGCTACAAGCCGATTGGCGTACACGGCGTTCTTCTTTTTTGCAATCACGGTGATGGGCGTGTGTTTTTTCACACGCCCCTTGCTTGCGCTCGACACTTACCAGAAGCCCGAAATTTTTCTTAAAGAAGCCTTCCCTAACGTAACGCCGCAAGCGGAAGTCCTATGGATTACAAAAACGCGTGGTGAAACTGCACGCCGCATTCTTGGCCACAATTTTGGCGTGCTCCGCCAGCGTTACTGGCGAAGCGGGGAACGAACCGTCTGGATACTTGACGAAATTGGAAAAATGCACCCGATCACGACCGGCATTATCATAGAGGGCAATGCAATCAAGCGCATTCGCGTGCTTATCTACCGGGAAAGTCGCGGCGGTGAAGTCCGCTATCCGTTTTTTACCGAACAGTTCGAAGGCGCAACCCTGACAAAGGATTTAAAACTTGATCGCCACATCGACGGCATATCTGGCGCCACACTTTCCATTCGGGCATTGACGCATCTGGCGGAACTAGCCCTTTACCTTCATGGCGAGGCAACCAACACCCCATGATCAAGCGAATTGTAAATGAAATCCGGAAAAGACCTCCTTATAAGTGGCACCGTCATATCGGCACCCTGGCGGCTGTCTTTTTTGTGTTTCTCGCCGTAACCGGCGTTGCAATCAACCACGCAGACGCGTTGAAACTGGACCAGCGCCATCTTGCAAGTGACTGGCTGCTCGATTGGTACGGGATCGAGCCGGAAACAGACAGCGTGAGCTTTGCCACTGCCGGTGGCCACTGGCTCACCGGCACCAGGGCCAGCGTTTACCTTGACGCCAGACGCGTTGCCACGACAACCGAAATGCCCGTTGGCATCGCCGAAACGAATGGCGTCCTTGCTGTCGCAACTGGAAACGAAATTCTTTTGCTAACGCCAGATGGCGATCTCATCGAACGAATCGCTGGCAATTTTATCCCCGGCCCCATCGAAAAACTTGGCATCACGGCAAAGGGACAAGCCATTGCCAAGACACCGACCGGAATGTTTCTTGCCGATCGGAACCTGTTGACGTGGAAACCATCCCAGGCAACCGCCATTTGGTCCCAGGCAACCGCCGCGCCCGCGCAACTGCTTGAAGGCGTTGGAAAGGCCGAGAGAAGAAGGATGCTGAACCTGGAACGCGTGCTGCTCGATCTGCACAGCGGTCGATTGTTTGGACGCTTGGGCCCCTACCTCATGGACGGCGTGGCGCTGCTCCTTCTGGCTCTCGTCGGCACCGGCTTCTACATGCGTTTTTTAAAGCGCGGCCAATGACGCCGTCAATGACACCGCCGGTCGTGTCCCTGACCAAGTCCTGCACCCGCCGGCGGGCCTTGCGGATCGTCGCCGGTTCGATCGGAATGGCAGCATTGCCCTGGTCCGCCCATGGCAGAGCCGCCACCGAATATTCACCACCCCATCGCTGGGAAGGCAAGGCTCTCGGCGCGGAAGGCTCCATCCGCCTCTACCATCCGGATGCCGCGCATGCCCAAACGATTCTGGACCGCTGCGTGAAGGAAATCGACCGCCTTGAATCCCTGTTCAGCCTCTATCGACCCAATTCCGAGCTTTGCCGCCTGAACCGCGCCGGCAGACTTGCGGCACCCTCCAGGGATTTCATCCGTTTGCTGAACATCGCCAAAGAATGGCACCGCCACACGGCAGGTGCCTTTGACATCAGCGTCCAGCCGCTATGGGAACTGTACGCCCGCCACTTTGCAACTCCGGACGCCAACCCGACCGGGCCGATGCCTTTGGACATCGCCCAGGCCAGAAGACGAATCAATGGCGAAGCCATCCACATCACGCCGAAAGAAATTCGCCTGAAGAAAGCCGACATGGCCTTGACCCTGAATGGCATTGCCCAAGGCTACATTACGGATCGGATAACGGCGTTGCTGAAAGCCCAGGGGTTGCAGCACGTTCTTGTCGAGTTAGGCGAATTCCGGGCGATAGAAGAACGGCCTGATGGCACGCCATGGCGAATAGGCATCGCCAACCCGGACCGGCCATGGCAGGCGCTAAGGACGCTGCCCTTGCGCGACGGTGCTATTGCCACATCCGGCAGTTATGGCCTGTTCTTCGAACCCACTGGACGGCACCATCACTTGTTCGACCCGTCTACCGGACGCAGCGCCAACCACCACCGCAGCGTGACCGTTCTGGCACCGGACGCAACAACGGCAGACGCACTTTCAACCGCGCTGAGCATTCTGCCGCGTACGGATGGAGAAAAACTTCTCAGGAATTTTGATGGGGTCGAAGCGATTTTTTATTGACGCTCAGTCGATCAAATATGTCGGCCCGAAACGCTTTAGAAATTTCGCAAGTCCATAGCTGCGCTGGTCGTACAGACAGATGTCCCCCTCAAAGGAGAAGTAATAAAGATGCACCTTGTCGCCATCAACGACGAGACGACAGAAGCCGTTTTCAATGTTGTCCTCGGGACAACGCCGAAGATCGAAATGGGGCACATGTTCTTCAAATTCCTCGTAGGAAACCCAGCATTGCGGTTCCGCCGCCATAGCACCGCCTAAAACCAGCGACCAAACCATGCCCGCCGCCGCCAGCAAAGCCAGCACCGGCTTAGCCCCCCCGTTCGCCTTTAAATTAGCCGTCGTGCCGTAAAGCCGCATCAACCCGCCGATGACGAGAAGCGTCGCGACATAGAAAACCAGTTGAATCCCATCCGGGCGCGCGCTGTAGCCGACAAGCACATGCAACAACTGGCCCGTCATGCTGCGTTCGGAAAGAAGGTGCGAGCTGTCCCAGATCGCCTGGCCCAATGGCGGCAGAACATCCGCCTGAACGAGGTAATGCGCACCCTGGGACGCAAGCCCCGCCGCCAACAGCAGAATCATCCAGCTGGTCACGGTAAAAAGATGCTTCATCGGAATACGCAGCAGGCCGAAATAAAGGACCGCGCCCAAAACCCCGCCGGCGGCAAGGCCAAGCAGGCTGCCCATCATCATTTCTGCGGCCGCCCCGCCGCCAAGGGCGATGCCATAAAGAAAAAGAACAACCTCGGAGCCTTCCCGCAGGGTCGCCAGCCCGACGACGATGGCAAGGGCGTAGAGAGGTCGCGCGCCAAGGCGGACCGCACTGCCGACCGCGTTCATCTTCTGGGAAATTTCACGGCCATGGCGGCTCATCCACACATTGTGCCAGCCGAGCATGACAACGGCGAGAAACAGGACGCCGGCGTTGAAATATTCCTGGCCCATGCCTGCCGCAGCCTCGCTGATCGTCTGGGCAAAGAAAGCAATGGCCGCCGCACCGAAAAGGCCGCCGCCGATGCCGTAGAGAATCCAACGCCCACGTCCCATCACCTCTTTCGTCGCCGCCATCACAATGCCGATGATCAGGGCTGCTTCTAGAACTTCACGGAAGAGAATCAGAGCGCTGGCCAGCATGGCGTTCTCCAGAAAATTAGCCGCAATTTCGTGTCTGCGTTATTTGACGAGGATGCGGCCCTGTGCCGTATCTGGAAAAAACTCGCCGAAAAATTCGTACGTCCCGGGATCCAGCGGTCCGATATAGACGATGCCTTCCCGGCCACCGAGAATAATTTTTTCGCGGTTGAGGTCGTAGCTTTCAAATTCTTCCGGGGTGGGATCGAGATTCCGGATAATCAGTTTCACCTTCTTGCCAGCCGGCACTTCAAGCTCTACCGGATCGAAGCGATGGTCCTTGATGGAAATGGTGAACGTCGTCTCATCGGCAAAGGCGGGTCCCACAAAGAAAATCAGAGCCACCAAGGGCAGCAGAGCAAGAAACCCAAGCCTTTGATAAACAAGTAACTTCATTGCCAACTCCAAAGAAAAACGTCCAGAAGTGATATTGCAAATCATTCTCAATTGCAATGTAATGTGTGGGTATTCGGCTGTCAAGGACTCCACATCGGGAGACACGCCCATTGGGATAAGTCGCATCGAAGTGCCGTCGTCGGCGCGAACCGCCACGCCCGTGGCGATTCCGTGGTGCCACAACACCCTCGGAAAAAAGACGCACTGACCCTCGCTTCAACACCAAAGGCGTCAAAACGCTGTTGCGATTCAAAAATGCCACGGAAGTCAAGAAACGACGCGCGCCGTCAGAAACCTCTGTGGGGGTTATGGCTGCGTCCGATTACTCGCTGACAACCAGGTTCTCGGCAGACGACCGATCGTTCTGGCCGGGAACGAGTTCATACTCGATACGCTGTCCTTCGTTCAGCGTCTCCAAACCCGCGCTCTGCACAGCCGAAATATGCACGAACACATCCTTCGAGCCGTCCTCCGGCTGAATGAACCCAAAACCTTTGGCCGGGTTAAACCATTTCACAGTTCCAACTGACATAATTCTTCAACTCCAAACAAAATACGCAACATCTACCGCCCCATCGAAGACCCGACCGTCGCAATTGGCCGACCCCAATCAGGGACAAAGCATTTTACCGTGCGAACACGCATTCGCAAAGCCCCGACTGAAAGACCCACAAGAGTCTGCTTCTTTGAGTGGTGGTGGTGCCGCCTGGGTGACTCGAACACCCGACCCCCGCATTACGAATGCGATGCTCTACCAACTGAGCTAAGGCGGCACAGGCGGCGAAAGTAGCCCCCGGAAAACGCCCCGTCAACGGTTAGAGCATCCCGCTTATCCTTGGAAACCCACGGCTTTTTTCTGGGAAAGGTGGGAAGGAAGCATCGCGTCATCCACAAGGCCTATGGGACCGGGCAAACGCCACGCAAAACGGTCAAAAGCGTCGCAATGGGCGCAGACCGGCGCCCAGCTTTCAGCAATCGCGCCGCAATTCCCGCAAACCCAGTGCGGATCCGCCGAGGCCTCGGCCGCGCGCGCAAGCCATTGCGCCGCCGCTTCGTTGCCCGGCTCTGCTGCTTCAAGCTCCGCCATGGCGCGAAAGGCGCGGGCCGATGGCCGGGCCGCAATTGCTTTTTCAAGATTGCTTTTTGCTTCCCCCCAGATTTCGGCCTTCAGGGCCGCCTCGCCAACTGCAAGAACACTTTCGGGGTGATTGGGGCGCAATACCGCCAATTTTTCGATTTTTCTTAAGCGCTGAAGGCTGTCGTCCAACCCATCGATTTCCAGATAGGCCCTGGCAAGGTCCGGATGCGGGTTCTTCGACCAGGCTTTTTCAATCGCCTTTTCGGCGCGCCGTGCCGCACCTTGCCCCTTGGCAAGCCGCGCGTAAGCAATCGCCACCGGACCAAAATCGGGGGCAGCCTCTCTGGACCCAATGTGGGCCGAGGCGGCTAACACCCCAGGATACAGATGCGAATCAGCGGCTTCCCGAACTCTTTCTACGATACCGCGCCGAAGAAGCGACGTATCGTCGGCCTGGTTATGGTTGCTGTCCTCCTGACATTCTTCCTGGTGTTCAACCGCGTGCCCAAGCTGGACACGGTGCGGGCCGACCTGGCAGTGGCCACGTCCCCGGTGGCCCAATGTTTCCAGGGGTTCTGCATCGAAGGATCGCCGGACTCGTCGTTGCTTTCACGGTGGTGGGACTTCTCCCTGACATACCTCAGGCTGGTGTCATTTGGTATG
>NVWO01000029.1 GCA_002746255.1 Rhodospirillaceae bacterium
CGACCATTTCTTTGAATTTGTCGATGCGGAATCGGGAAGCCTGATCGATTGCCTGAGTGATCTCATTCGGGCTTAACTGCATTTCCAGGCTGTTTTTCGCCAATTGCGCTTCGCGATCTCCCAGATCGGCAGCGATGCCATAATACATGTAGGCTTTTATTGGATCCGCCTCGATCCCTTCGCCCTTGGCATACATGGAGGCAAGATTGAACATGCCTTGGTGATATCCACTTTCCGCCGATAATTTGAACCACTTGAATGCTTCGGCAGTATCTTTTTCAACCCCTTCTCCATTGATATAAAATACACCCAGGTTGGACTGGGCAATGGGGTTTCCTTGTTCCGCTGCTTTCCGGTACCATCGAACGGATTCATTGATATTCTGTTCGACTCCCAACCCCTTGAAATAAAGAGCGGCCAAGTTATACTGGGCATCCGGCAGACCTTGTTCCGCTGCCAACTTCGGGAATTCGGCCGCGCCTTTCTGGAAATCACCGAGGGCTGCGCGCTTTTCGAAGGCCTCTGGGAAAATGGGGCCACCGAACAGGTGTGGATGAGCCACGGGGACCGGGTGGTGCGCCTGCCGTCGGGATTTCGGGCCGTGGGCACAAGCGACGGCGCACCCTTTGCCGCCATTGCCGACGACAAACGCCGTTTCTATGGACTGCAATTTCATCCCGAAGTCGTCCATACCCCTGGGGGCGCTGCCCTTCTCAAGAACTTTACCCATGGGGTTGCGGGTTGCGCCGGGGATTGGACGATGGACGCCTTTCGCGCCCGCGCCATCGCGACGGTTCGCGATCAGGTGGGAGACGGGCGTGTTATTCTGGGCCTTTCTGGCGGCGTTGATTCGTCCGTTGTGGCGCTTTTGCTTCATGAAGCCATTGGCGAACAATTGACATGTGTTTTTGTCGATACGGGCCTTTTGCGTGCGGGGGAAGCGGAAGAAGTCGTTTCGCTCTTTTCCAGCCATTACAATCTCTCGCTTGTCCATCGTCAGGCCGCCGATCTTTTTCTGACGAAGTTGCAGGGTGTAACGGACCCGGAACAAAAGCGAAAAATCATCGGCGCCACCTTCATCGACGTTTTTGAAGAAGAAGCGAAGAAGATCGGTGGTGCAGATTTTCTGGCCCAGGGCACGCTTTATCCGGACGTAATTGAATCCGTTTCTTTCACCGGGGGGCCAAGCGTCACGATCAAGTCGCACCACAATGTCGGCGGTTTGCCGGACCGCATGCGGATGCAGCTTGTCGAACCTTTGCGCGAATTGTTCAAGGACGAGGTAAGGGCGCTGGGATACGAGATCGGCCTTCCGGAAGAATTCGTCCGCCGGCACCCCTTTCCGGGGCCGGGCCTTGCCATTCGCATCCCCGGCGAAATCACGATCGAGAAACTGGAGATTCTACGTCAGGCGGATCAAATCTATCTGGAAGAGATCCACAACGCGCATCTTTACGATGCGATCTGGCAGGCATTTGCCGTGTTGCTG
Source organism: Rhodospirillaceae bacterium (assembly GCA_002746255.1). Taxonomy (NCBI): domain Bacteria; kingdom Pseudomonadati; phylum Pseudomonadota; class Alphaproteobacteria; order Rhodospirillales; family Rhodospirillaceae; species Rhodospirillaceae bacterium. Next base: position 1,490 of record NVWO01000029.1, read on the forward strand.
CCGGTGCGAACGGTCGGCGTGATGGGGGACGAACGGTCTTACGAATTTGTCTGCGCCTTGCGCGCCGTCACGTCCACCGATGGCATGACGGCCGATTACTTTCCCTTCGACCACGCCCTTCTTGGACGCATTGCCAATCGCATCATCAATGAAGTGCGCGGCATCAATCGGGTCGTCTATGACGTGACGTCAAAACCCCCCGGTACGATCGAGTGGGAATAGAGGGCCTGCGCAACCTAAGTCAGAGTGGGTAATATTATGGGGTGTCAGTTTTTATCGGAGAAAAGCAAAGTTCCGTGTTCAATCTGGAAATATTCTCCAGATGGTTTTGAAAATAAGGAATTTTGTTGCTTTCATTTACCCTTCGATGAAAAGGATTCGTTAGGTGAAAGAAAATCTGATTGGTCTTCCCGTAAAAACGAGCTGTTTCTTAAGGGCGCTCAACCATTTGATTGCGGCTTTTCGTTCGAACGCCAACGGCCTTGACTTGTCAGGAACCTATATTCCAACTGAATTGAAAATTCAGAATGCTTTTACTCATCTCGAATTATCCCACGCACATATCAAGGGAAAATTTATTTTTCAAAACGCGGGAATATCTGTTTCGGCGTGTGAAACAGTTTTTAGTAATGATGTAGAGTTTAAGAGCGGGAGTAGCTTCAACGTAGATATTTCTAATTCTTATTTCAAAAAAGACCTGATTATAGACGCTGTGCATGGCGACGTTTTATTAGCAGAAAAATGTTTTTTTGAGACAAAGGTGAGCATTGTTAATTCAGTTCTAGAAAAGTGTGTTTTTAAGGGTTCACCCAGCCCCATAGTGTTCTTAATTAATGCCAGCTCTTTTACGAAAGAGCTGGATGTTAGTGGCGTTGAGTTTCAGAAGGAATCGGTTTTTACAGAGGCAAACGTTCCTGGAATATCCATATTCAATGGTGTGTCAATTCCAGATAACATGAAATTCAATCAATGTAATTTTGGGAGTAATGGGTGTTTCCGAGGCATCAAGACTGGTGAGGGCGTTGTCTTTTCAGGCTGTAAATTTGGCGAAAAAACGTCTTTCGCAAAATTTGGAAGGCGACTCACAGAATTCGGGAAACGGAATACATTCAAGGGCACTCACTTAGGCAATGAGAGCAATTTTTCCGGTTGTAAGTTTGGAGCAGGATTTTTATTTGAGAGCGGTCATATCGGGAAGGGGTGTGACTTTTCAAATGCGCAATTCGGGCCAAGTCTGAAGTTTGAAGATGTGAACATTCAACATGCGTCCTTTAGTGGTTCAAAATTCGAGAACAGAGCATCATTTATTCAGTGTAAATTTTATAACAGCACGGATTTCTCAGGTGTTTCCTTTGTAAAAACGTCGGAGGAAAATTCTCTCCTATTATTCGATGATGCAAGTTTCTCTGGCGTTACAAATTTTTCAAAAAGTAAGTTTGATGGCCCGGTGTCATTTAATGGGGGCGAATTTAAGGGCATAGATTTTTCTGGAGGCATGTTTTTATCGAGTGTCGATTTTACAAATCGGAATTTCAAGGGCCCTACAGTTTTCAGTGATTGCGTTTTTGAAGTCGCACCTCAATTTCATGGCGCGACCTTGTTTCAGGATACTGTCTTCACTGATGCAAAATTTAATGACGTTGGGAGAATCAAACAAGGCGCGGCGTCAGCAGCGGCATCCTACAGGACATTGCGACACGCAATGGAAAAGGATCGATCTAGGAGAAACCAGTCAATTTTCTATGCATTGGAAATGCGATCAGCTAGGAACTCGGGGGAGGTTCGGAGAACAGCGTTTATTCTGTCTTTTTTATACGACTGGCTCTCTGAATACGGCCTTCGAACGGGGCGCCCTCTTTGGTGGTTACTCGGGATCAATGCTGCGTGGACGTTGATATATTTCGTCATCGGGTTATTTTTCAAGAAGCTTAGTTTTTATGCATGTATCCAATTTACGATGGAGCAATTAACGCGTCCATTTTACGTGTGGAGAGGTGCCTACAAACCACTTGAGGAATTGAGGTATATTTGGAGTGATGTTTCGGGGGCTTTCCAGGTGCTAGCGTCGCTCCAATCCCTGATTAGCATTGGATTAATTACATTGTTAGTTCTTGCGATTCGGCGGCAGTTTAAGATGGATTGATAATCAGGAAACGCAATTCAGAACTGCAGCGTTGAGTTATTTATAGAAATAGCAGCAATCCCTCCTACCACGCCCAGAATTCCCACCAGGGGGCGGTTTTTACCGCGACTTTTTCCATCCATTCCAGGTTCAGCTCGCCTTCGGCTTTTTTGGCTTCGGGGCGGCTGAAAAAGACATGGACGCGCATGCGCCGCGTGCCTTCGATGGCGATTGCCTGGGCGATGCCCTTATAGCGGATGCCGCCGCGTTGGGGGCTGTCGGCTTCTTTTTTCCAATAGGTAAAGACGACGGGGTTGCCAAAGCTCAAGAGCTGGCCGTCCGGCATGGTCGCCGTGTAGGCCGTCGGTTCGGCATAAAAATTCACGGTGCCGCGCCACTCCGCCAAGGCGGAATGCGGCATGAGAAGAAACACGCCAAGCGAAATGGCAGCGAGAAATTTCATACCAGATCCTAGCCTTCAGGCTAGCGCATTTGCTTCTTGAAAGCCAGCATCCGCAGCACAGGCTGGTACGTCCGCGTGGCGATAGTCTTGCGGCGTTATTTATTTCTAACGGGAGCGAAAACGGCTTGCGTTTGAGCGAAGTCGCCGCGCTTGCTTGCGTTCCCTGGGGGTCATTTCGCGCCAGAGCCGCTCGCGCATGTTCTTGCCTTTCGTCGATGTGGACGCCATGTGATACCAAAGATAGGCTTTTGGCAGGTTGCGCTGCACGCCGTGGCCTTGTTCATACATGCGTCCGACATTGACATGCGCATCGGTGCTGCCGTTTTCGGCGGCACGAAGAAACCATTTCATGGCGACCTTTGAATCGCGGCGGACACCGCGGCCCGTGGCGTAAAGCACGCCCATCTTGTTTTGTGCCCGCGCATGCCCGTCCTCTGCAAGTGGCAGCCACTCGCGATAGGCGGATTGGTAATCCCCCTGTTGGTAGGCGTCGTTTCCTTCGCCGTAACCGGCCGTCGCGGGCGGGCTGAGCAGCAGGATGCCGACAAGGGCTGCAAATCCTATTTTATACATCTGTTTCCTTTCTGGCCTTGGGCCAGAAACTAACGTGTTTTGGCTTGGAAGGGCAACCATCCACCAGCCCTTGCCCTGGCTTCGCGCCCTTGGGAGGATTACAGCCGCAAGGCCGGCAGCAGGCCTTTGAAGGAGGGCCGCCGCGTTCGCAACAGGTCGCGGGCCAGCTGCTTTGCTTCCGACGTCTGAAGGGGGCTCATTTTGCTTTTCAGGCGGCGAAGGGCGATGGCATTCTTGGTGAGGCTTTGGCCAAGGTAGTACCATTTGAAGGCGAGCACGTAATCCTGCGCGACGCCGATACCTTCTTCGTAGGCCTGTCCCAGATTCCCATAGGCGCTGATGGCACCACCTTCCGCCGCCTTCTGGAACCAGGCTGTTGCCGTTTCATGATTTTGTTCCGTTCCCTTGCCATCCCGGTAAAGCATGCCAAGGCGATTTTGGGCAAAGCCATCCCCTTTTTCGGCCAGGGCCTGGAATTCCTGGAACGCCATTTGAAAATTGCCTTGTGCGTAGGCGTCGTTGGCCGTGGCAAGGTCGGCGTGGGCGATGCCGGGAATCAGCAGGGAAAATGTTGCAAATACGAAAAAGAAGATACGCATGGCCATCGCCTCCACTTGGGTGTTCGGTATTTTAGGAAAGCCCGGGAAGAAGGGGCAGACACAAGCACTCACATTTTCTTGAAGGCGGCTGCCCGATGCCTGGTGCGATGGCGCCTAGCTTGTGCGCCCATTCCCTGGGGTGTGGAGGTGCAGGCCTGTTTTTTTGCGGATTTCCACATTTCGCAAGATGACTTCAAGCGCGCAATCCTCCTCCGGCGTGGGCACCTGGCCCCGGGCAAGCTGCGCCTGAAGTTCTTCGAAAATTGCTCGTTCGGGTGGCGCCAATTCGCCATGCACCGCGGCAATTTTTTCAAGAAGACGGTGCCCGGTTTCGTTTTTAGCCATCATGCGCCTCCGATGCTTTTTACGGCGCGTCGCCCGTGGCACCAATACCCCCATGAGCGGCGGACCATTGGCCCGGATTTTCAAGGAAGGTGCGAACTTCGCGAAGAATTTCTGGGGAAAAAGCCTTTTGCTGGCTGGCGGCTTCCAGAACGTCCCACCAATTGGCAAGCGCGTGTAGTTGCACCCCGGCCGTCTTGAGTGCGGCAATGCCTTCGGGAAAGATGCCGTAATGGAAAACGACGAAGGTGTGGGCGACTTTTGCGCCGGCGTCACGCAGGACCTGGCAAAATTTGAGTTTGCTTTTCCCGTCGGTGGCAAGGTCTTCGACCAGCAGCACGCGCGCGCCCGCCTCGAAGCTGCCTTCGATTTGCGCCATTCGTCCGAATCCCTTTGGCTTTTTCCGGACGTAGAGCATGGGCAGGTCCATCCGTTCGGCCAGCCAGGCGGCGTAGGGGATACCCGCTGTCTCACCGCCGGCAATAACGTCAAACGCGTCTTTGCCCGTTGCCTTGGCGAGGCTTTCCGTGGCCAGGCGCAAAATCACGCGCCGTTCCTGGGGATAGGAAATAAGCTTGCGGCAATCGACGTAAACCGGGCTTGCCCATCCAGAGGTGAGTTGAAAGGGCTTCTCGGGCCGAAAATTGACGGCACCGATACGCAGCAGGATTTCTGCCGTAATTTTTCCAGTTTCCGGATTTTCAGAAATCGGTTTCAAATTTCAATATCCTTGTTCAGCAGCTTCGGTGCCTTAGCTTCCTACAGGAATGAATTTTGGAAGCGTAATTTCCTCGGTCACGTCGTCGAAAATGACGCGAACTTTCTGTCCAATTTTGATGCTTTCGATATCTTCCGTCACGATGTTGCTAAGCATCCTGGGCCCTTCTTTTAAATCAATAAGCGCGATGGCATAGGGCGTATCTTCCTTGAAGGCGGGTCCGGCGGGTCGCCGTGCGATCGTGTAACTATAGATCACGCCTTCGCCGCTTGCCTCTGTCCATTCCAGCCGGTCGGAAAAACACGACGTGCAGTTTCCTCGGGGAAAGAAAATATGGGTCTGGCAATCCTGGCAGCGTTGGATGGCGAGGCGATGCGCCTTTGCCGCTTCCCAGAAGGGGCGGGTCGTCGGGTCGATAACGGGCAAGGGTTTTTCGTACATGAGGGCCTCAATGATTGGACAGGATGCAGGTTGCGCCGCTTGATAATACGCCGCCAGTGCCGTGGGCGAGTGCCGTTTTTACACCTTGAACCTGGCGTTCGCCGGCTTCGCCGCGCAATTGGCGGACGGCTTCGATCAGAAGGAAAATGCCATACATGCCGGGATGCGCGTAGGAAAGGCCGCCGCCATTGGTGTTCATGGGGAAATCGCCACCGGGGCCTGTGCGCCCGTTTGCGACAAAATCGCCACCCTCGCCGCGCCCGCAGAAGCCCAGCGCTTCGAGGGTAAGCAGGACGGTGATCGTGAACGAATCATAGATTTCGGCCACGTCGATCTGGTCGGTGCCGATGCCGGCCATCTCGAAGGCACGCCGTCCACTTTCCGCCGCTGCCGTATGAAAGGCCAGGTCCGGCATGGCGGCGATCGACATATGGGTTTGCGATTCACCATGACCGCGGACGTAAACCGGCTGCGTTTTCAGGTCGCGCGCGCGCGCTTCCGTGGTGAGAACAATGGCACCGCCGCCATCGGTCACCAGGCAGCAATCAAGCAGATGGAGCGGGTCCGTAATCAGCATGCTGGAAAGAACGTCGTCGACGGTCAGCGGGCTGCGCATCATGGCCGCCGGGTTTTTCATCGCCCATTGGCGGGTGGCGACGGCAATTTCGGCCAGATGTTCGCTGGTCGTGCCGAATTCGTACATGTGCCGCTGGGCCGCCATCGCGTAAGCGCCGACCGGATTCGGCAGGCCGTAGGGAGTCTCGAATTGCAGCGAATATGCTGGCGACCGGCCGCTTAGGCTGCGGCTGCGCTGGCTCTTCTGGGTGCTGCCATAGGTGATGAGGGCCGTCTCAATAGCGCCGCTTTCAATGGCCATCGCCGCGTGGCCGACATGGGCCTCGAAGGCAGACCCGCCAAGATTGGTGCCGTCGCTGAATTTTGGCCGAATGCCAAGATATTCGCTAAGGGCGAGGGTGGCGAACTGACCGGGGCCGGGAACGCCCCAAAGGCCTGCGGTCGCAAGCCCGTCTACGTCGGAAAGCTTGAGCCCCGCTTCATCCAGTGCGGCTTTCGCCGCCCGCGCCTGAATTTCCAGATCGTTGGCCCCGCCAGGGATGACACCTTTTTCCAAAGGCGCATCCGCCACGCCAACAATAACGGCTTGCCGTTTTCCCATTTCAAATCCTTTTTTTAAGAGGCTTCAAGCTGCCGTCGTACCGTGCCGGCGATGACCGTGCGTTCTTCGACCATGCAGGCAATTTCGCAAATGGCCGTAACGCCGTCTTTGCCGATTTCAATGGCGGTGACCGTTCCGCGCACAATGACTTCATCGCCGGGATAGACGGGGCCAAGAAAGGCGACATCAAGTTCGCCGCCAAACACCCAGCCCTTCCAGTCCCAGGCCGTCATTGCCTGAGAAAGAAAAGAGAGGCTAAGCAGGCCATGGGCGATTGTTCGCCCGAAAAGCGTTTCCTTGGCGAAGGCCGGGTCGATATGCAGCGGGTTTCGATCCCCAGACGCTTCGGCATAGCGATTGATCTGTTCTTGAGTCACCCGATGACGGCTTTCCGGAATGGCGTCCCCGATCTGAATGCCACTGTGACCGGCGTTGCGGTTTTCGCTCATGCTTCCTTGCCCCAGATGCGCGTGATGACGCCGGTCGTGACCAATGCGCCCTTCTGGTTATGGGTCACGATTTTCATGACCACGTAGTTGCGCCCTTTTTTGACATAGGTTTCGAGAATATGCACCTGGGTTGCCAGGGTGTCGCCAATGTAGGCCGGTTGGTGAAAGGTGAAGTGCTGTTTTGTGTGAATGCCACCCGGCGGGTTGCGACGGTGGGAAAGCGCTTCCAGCATGTAGACGGCGGCTAGGGTTGGCGGCACCGGTCTGGGGCTATTTTTTTCTCGATAAATTTCGGCGGTATCGCCGGTCGCGTCAAGATAGGCTTCCACCAGCGCTTCCGTCACCTGGAAGCTTGCCGGTGGATCCGGGAAAACTTGCCCGACCTTGAGTTTCGCAAAGGACGTATATGCAGCCATTTGTTTCGGATCGGTCCTTGTTTGTGCGCCGATGCTAGGCGAGGGAGGTGGTGAAGGCCATGAAAAAAAGGCCCCGCTGTTTCCAGCGGGGCCATCAAGGTTCGTCGGAGATCCGACGAGGGGGGTTAAATTTTCTTCATTTCCTCCAGAAACTTGTCGACTTCACCGCCCAGGGTTTCGGATTGCTGGGACAGCTCGCTTGCGGCTTCCAGCACCTGTCCGGCGGATTGACCGGCTTCGTCGGCGGCGGCAGCCACTTGCGCGATGGTGCCGGTCACTTCCTGGGTTCCGGTGGCGGCCTCCTGAACGTTGCGGCTGATCTCGGAGGTGGCCGCGCCCTGTTCCTCGACGGCCGAGGCGATGCTTGCCGCAATCTCGTTGATCTCCTTGATGGTGGTGCCGATGCCCTTGATGGCGCCGACGGCTTCCCCTGTGGCACTCTGAATGGCGCTGATCTGGTTGCCGATTTCCTCGGTCGCCTTGGCCGTCTGATTGGCCAGATTCTTGACCTCGGAAGCCACAACCGCAAAGCCCCGAC
>NVWO01000030.1 GCA_002746255.1 Rhodospirillaceae bacterium
TCCGCGAACTTGCCGGATCCGGCAATTGGCGCCATTGACGGTCTGCATGGCCAACTGAACGCACTTGCCGCGCGCGTAGCGAAATTGGAAACGCAGCTTCCTTCGGAGCAGGAAGCGACACCGGACGCGGAACGAAAAATAGCGGGAGAACAGTCATGAAACTCAGCACGAAAGGCCGTTATGCCGTCACGGCGATGGTTGATCTTGCCGGCTATCACTCAAAATCGCCGATTTCCCTTGCCGCGATTGCGACGCGTCAGGAAATTTCGCTTTCTTATCTCGAACAGCTTTTCGGGAAACTTCGCCGCGCCGGCTTGGTGTGCAGCGTGCGCGGGCCGGGCGGTGGTTATCTGCTTGCCCATGAAAGCGATGCCATTCGTGTCTCAGACATTATCCTGGCCGTTGACGAGCCCATCCGCGCGACGCGTTGCGAGCAGGGTTCGCCTTCCGGTTGCCGTCCGGACAAGGGGCGCTGCATCACGCATGATTTGTGGGAAGAACTTAGCAACCACATCCATCTTTTTCTAAGCACGGTTTCTCTTGCGGACATTTGCGAACGCCGCGTTTTGGGCATGAGCGGCAAGCTGTATCAGGAAAATACGATCAAGATGGACGCAAAACCCACCGCCGATATCGTTAACTTGAAACAAGTGGTGGAATAGCCCTCCCATTTTTTTGAAATCCCGGAACCCCGACAGGCAAATGGCGACACACGCCATCTATCTTGATACCAACGCCTCGGCACCGATGCGGCCGGCCGTGCGTGACGCGGTGGTGGAAAGCCACGCCTGGACGGGCAATCCTTCCTCGGTTCATAGATTTGGCCGGGCCGTTCGGGGTGCGGTGGAAACAGCGCGCGGCAGTGTCGCCGAATTTCTGGGCGTGGAATTTTCACAAATTGTTTTTACCAGCGGGGCGACGGAGGCAAACCACCTGGCGCTTTTGGGCTCCGGGTTTTCGCGGCACCTGATTTCAGCCGTTGAGCATGATTCCATTCGCAAGGCTGTTCCGGCGGCGGAAATTGTGCCGGTAGACGCAAACGGCATCGTCGATCTTGCCGCCCTTGACGCGATGCTGTCGAAGAATGCGACGCCGGCGCTTGTTGCCATCATGTCGGCAAACAACGAAACCGGCGTGATTGAACCCGTCGCCGAGGCAGCAAAAATCGTTCATGCGCATGGATCGTCGCTGCTTTGCGACGCCGTGCAGTCGGTTGGCAAGCTGCCCGTGGATTTCACAGGCCTGGGGGCGGATTATCTGACCGTTTCTGCCCATAAATTCGGTGGGCCGACCGGGGTGGGGGCGCTGGTTCTTGGGCCGGACGCGCCCCTTGTGGCATGGATGGGGGGCGGTGGGCAGGAACGCGGCCACCGGCCGGGAACGGAAAACGTGCCTGGGATCGTCGGCCTTGGTGTGGCGGCGGGTGAGGCTACGAAGGATTTGCCCAATTTTCTGGAATTGCGCGTTCTTCGCGACCGGCTGGAAGCGGGACTGCGTGAAACATTGCCGTCCGTAAAGTTTTGGGGAGAGGACGTGCCCCGGGTTGCCAACACGGTTTCCGTTTGCATGCCTGGGGTCGCGGCGGAAACGCAGATTATGGCCTTTGATCTTGCCGGCATCGCGGTTAGCGCGGGCGCCGCCTGTTCGTCAGGAAAGGTTGGTTCCTCCCACGTGCTGCTGGCGATGGGGGTGCCTTTGGAAGAGGCCGACGCGACAATCCGTGTCAGCCTGGGCTGGGAAACCCAGGCCGACGACATTGCCCGTTTCCTGAAGGAATGGGCGGCGATTTACAATCGCCTTGGCAAACATTGCCTTGGCAAACAGAGCGTGACGGTTGAAAAAATGGCGGCAAAAGGAAGATGAAGCGTCCTATCTATCTTGATTATCAATCGACGACGCCGGTCGATCCGCGGGTCCTGTCGGCCATGGAGCCTTTCTTTACTGAAAAGTTCGGCAACGCCCATTCGCGGACTCATGCGTTCGGCTGGGAAGCTGAGGCGGCGGTGGAACGGGCGCGGGAACAAATCGCCCAGGCAATCGGCGCGGACGCGAAAGAAATTATTTTTACGTCCGGGGCGACTGAATCGAACAATCTGGCGATCAAGGGCGTTGCCCGTTTTTACAAATCGAAAAAACGCCATCTGGTGACGTGCCGGACCGAACATAAATGCGTTATCGAAAGTGTGCGCGCCCTTGAAAAAGAAGGCTTCGACGCGACCTTCCTTGAGGTGCATTCCGATGGTCGGATCGACCTCGATGCGCTTCGCGCGGCGATCACGGAAAAAACCTCGCTTGTTTCCATTATGACGGTCAATAACGAGATCGGCATCATCCAGCCGATAGCGGAAATTGGCGAAATTTGCCGGGAAAAAGGCGTGTTTTTTCATACGGACGCGGCCCAGGCGGTGGGAAAAATCCCCTTCGATGTCGAGACAGCCGGGGCCAGCCTGGCAAGTCTCTCCGGACACAAAATCTATGGACCGAAGGGAATTGGCGCGTTGTACGTGCGCAGCCGGCCGCGCCTGCGTCTGGAACCGCTTTTCAGCGGCGGCGGGCAGGAACGGGGTTTGCGTTCCGGTACGCTGCCGACCGCCCTTTGCGTTGGCTTGGGCGAGGCGTTGGCCATTGCCATGGCCGGGCGCGAGGCAGAGGCGCAAATGTTGCTGGGCCTGCGCAACCGGCTGCTCGACGGCCTGCGCACCCGCATTTCCGGCGTGACGGTCAACGGGGCTCTGGACGCGCGCATTCCGGGCAATCTGAATTTGAGCTTTGCCGGGATCAACAGCGAAACCCTGATGATGGAACTTCGCGATCTGGCGCTTTCCACCGGCTCGGCCTGTAGTTCGGAAAGCCTTGAGCCTTCTTATGTTCTTGATGCCCTTGGCGTTGGTGAGGCGGCAGCACGCGCCTCTATCCGCATCGGCATTGGCCGCTTTACGACAGCAGACGAGGTCGATCATGCGGTTTCGTCTTTTGTCGAAAAGGTCGAAAAGCTGCGCCGGGCCGCCCCGGCCCTGGCCAGCGCCCCTGCGGGGTGAGTTTTGGCGGGCTGCGTTTTGGGCACCCCTCGACATTTTCTTCCAGTTTTTCTATCTAGAAGGCCAGACCCCGGTAATTAGTGGAAAATTCGATGCCAAAAATGACCTTCATCACCCCGGACGGGGCGCGGCGCGAGGTGGAAGCACCGGTCGGACAGTCGTTGATGGAAATTGCGCGCGCCCATGACATCGATATCGAAGGAACCTGCGACGGCACGCTTTCCTGTTCGACCTGTCATGTGATCGTTCCGCCGGAATATTTTCCCCTTCTTGACGCGGCGTCGGAGGATGAGGAAGACATGCTGGATTTGTGCCTGGAGGTGACAAAATTTTCGCGGCTCGGCTGTCAGGTGCGCATGACGGACGCTTTAAACGGGTTGACCGTGACCCTGCCGGAAGAAACAGTTAATTGGAAGCGGGGCTAAGGTGAATTCCATTGGACTTGATAGCGAACCGGAGGCGACGCGTGTCGTCGTTGCCATGTCGGGCGGCGTCGACAGTTCGGTCACGGCGGCGTTGCTGAAGGAAGAAGGCTATGACGTTGTTGGCATCACGTTGCAGCTTTACGACCATGGTGCGGCCACCCATAAGGCAAAATCATGCTGTGCCGGTCAGGACATTCACGATGCCAAGCGCGTCGCGGCTCGTCTTGATATTCCCCATTACGTTCTTGATTACGAAGATCGTTTTCGCAAAGAGGTGATCGAGAAATTCGCGGCGGGCTATGCCGAGGGCGAAACGCCGATCCCGTGCGTGCTTTGCAACCAGACGGTAAAATTCCGCGACCTTCTGGCGACGGCCCGGGATTTGGGCGCGGCCGCCATGGCCACCGGCCATTACGTCCGGCGCATTTGCGATCACGCGGGTGCGGCGGAGCTTCACCGGGGCGTCGATGCCAACCGCGATCAAAGCTATTTTCTTTTTACGACGACCCAGGATGAGCTGAATTTTCTGCGCTTTCCCCTTGGCGATCTGGACAAGGACGCGACCCGGGCCTACGCGCGGCGTTTTGGCCTCGACGTGGCTGAAAAGGCGGACAGCCAGGACATCTGCTTTGTGCCCGACGGGCGTTACGCACGCATTGTCGAAAAACTTCGCCCGGACGCGGCAATGGCAGGCGACATTGTGGACCTGAAGGGCCGTGTGCTTGGACGTCATCAGGGAATTCTCCACTACACGATTGGTCAGCGGCGCGGCCTTGGCCTAAGCGGGGGAGAACCTCTCTACGTTACGCGCATCGACAAGGCGGCAAACCGCGTCGTCGTCGGCCCAAAGGCGGCTCTTGCGACGACGACGCTTTCCTTGCGCGACGTAAACTGGTTGGGCAGTGCGGCGTTGCCGGAAGGGGGGATTGCTTGCGAGGTCAAGATCCGCTCAACCCAGGCACCGGTGGCGGCCCGGCTTGTCCTCGATCATACGGGAAGGGCGGAGGTAACTTTGACGGAGCCTGAATTTGGCGCGTCCCCCGGCCAGGCCTGCGTTTTTTATGCGGGGGACCGGGTGCTTGGTGGCGGCTGGATCGCCCATGCCCGGGCGCAAGACGTCCCGGTGGAAGACGTCCTGACGCAAGACGAACAAGGCGGATGCGCGCCGGCCCGTGGCGTGGCTTGACAAGAAGGCGTTCTTCCCGCACAAGCCCCGTCTTCGGGGATCGTTCGATTGCCCTTGGGGCGGAGTAGCTCAGCTGGTTAGAGCAGCGGAATCATAATCCGCGTGTCGGGGGTTCAAATCCCTCCTCCGCTACCACTTAAAATAACGCATTAGCTGGAAACGGCTAGGGCGCTGTCTTTTGATAGCTGTAGCGCGACACTTGAATCCGGAGTCGTCGCCACTTGAATCCGGAGCAGAAAAAAGCCCGGTTGGTGGCCTAATGGGTATCACCCACTGATGATCACCTCGCCCGCCTTTCTGGCCTTGTTCCCGCCACCGATCGTATAGGTGGTTTCAACCGCCTCGATGCTGGCCCAGGCGAACAGGTCGCGGATCTCCGGCACATCGTTTAATGACAGGATAAACCGCCCTTTGATGGCCCTTAAAAGGGTCGCTAAATCGGCAAAATCCTCACGCTTGAACAGGCCCTGGCCGTAGTCCTTTTCGCAACCAAAATAGGGCGGGTCGAGGTAGAACAGCGTCGTCGGCCGATCATACCGTCTAATGAACTCCCTAAAGTCCAGCCGCTCGATCACCACGCCGGCCAGGCGTTCATGGGCCTCGGCCAGCATCGGTTCCAGCTTGGTCAGGTTGAACCGCGCGCCGCCGGTTATCTGCACGCCAAACGCACGCCCCGCGACCTTGCCGCCGAAGGCCGTCCGCTGGAGATAAAGGAACCGCGCGGCCCTTTCCAGATCCGTCAGGGTGTCGGCATTGGCTGCGCGCAGGCGCTCAAACTCGGCCCGGCTGGTGATCTGAAACCGCAGGGTATCCAGCAGCTGGGGATAATGCCGCTGCAAGATCCGGAACAGGTTCGAAACGTCGCAGGAAAAATCGTTGATGATTTCGGCCTTTGCCGCCTGCCTGCGGCGGAAAAACACCCCGCCCATGCCGACGAACACCTCGGCATAGGTGGCATGGGGGATGGCCTCGATCCTGGCAATCAGGCGCTTGGCAAGGTTTCGCTTGCCGCCCTGGTACGGCGCGGGTGGGGACAGGGGTTGGACGTCACGCATGGACTTCATTCTCGCTTCCCATCAAACTCTGCCCGCCGGTGTGCCGGTGGCGGGGTGGCCATGATGCGGCCGGTTGTGGTCATGCGGGGTTGCTGCCCTGCGGTTCGGGGTGCGCAAACACCCCGGCCCCCGTCCGGCCTTCGACCGAACGAGACTTCCTTACCCGGCGACACCCCCATAGCGCAGGCTCAGGCCCAGCGCCACAAACAGCCAGCCGGTCGACAGGATCTCGGCGAAGGCCGTCGGGCCATCAAAAAAGTCGTTTTGGTGCAGCTCGCCGACGTTGTCCTGGATAAACCAGGAAACCGCATAGATCGGTCCCAGCAAGATGCCGGCCGCCATAAACCACGGGCCAAAACTAAGTAGGGAAAGGGCGAAGCCGGTAAAGACCGTCATCAACAGGCCGCGCCCGGTCATGCCCCAAAAATCATCGCTCCAGGTGCCGCGAAAACGCGCCATATCCATCCACTCGCCCCAGGTGATGATGAAGCCCGGATAGATCAGCAGCGCCGCGCCTGCGACCCAGAAATTCCCGGTCCAGGCGAGCGCAAAGGTGGCCAGCACGACCGCCAGGGCCAGGCGTTTGATTGTGTGCGGCACGGCGTTTCCGCCCCAGCCACCGCGCCATCGGCCGACGACGCCGCCAACCAGGGCCGCAACGAAAATTGAAAGCAGAAAAGGTTCCAGTGGCCAGAGCATTGGGGTTCTCCTATCGGTTATGTCCGTGCCGCAGGCCAGCGGCCATCGGCTTCCATGTCGGCAACCGTCTGGGTGCCAATATCCTTTTCGATTGTGCCTGAGGCCGCGCGCACCGTTTTAATCCACGCCGCGACGGCTTTCAGGGCCACAACTTCAGCCTGTTCACCACTTGATAACGTGCCGCCATCGATGCGAATTTCCTGCAGCTCCGTCGCACGCATGTTCATGTTGCGCTGTTTCCACGCCGGATAGGCCGCGACGATCTTTGCGCCGGCGGCCGCCTTCACATCGGCCACTGTTGCGGGCGGGTCGTTGAAAGCGATTAATTCGGCGTGATCGTCGGGCAAAAATTCCTTTGGTATCTTCGCCTGCGGCATGGAAAAAACACCGATGATTTTGTTGGAAATGTTGCGCTGAACGTAAGGCATTATGAATTTCTCCCTCGGTTGTCGAACCACCCATGCGCCGTCACGCGAAGAATGGTGTCGACGGAAACACGGGTGCGAAGCTGTGATGAGCCATCGACGCGAATGGCCAGCTGGTCCGAACCTGTACCGTTCGTCCCCGAGACGTCTTGTTTCACGCCATCAACAGACGACAAGCCGGCCGCCGGCGTGATGTCGGTTTGATCCAGGGCGGTTACGGCCAGATATGTGGTGCCGACGGCGCTCGCCTGGATCCCAAAATTGCCTAAATAAGATGTGTTCGGCGGCGCTGTCACCGTGCGCGTGGCGACCCCGGCTGTTTGTGTCCCGCTGAAATCCGTTAAAAAACTTTTCAGGTCAAATCGGTCGCCATCCTGAATGAAAGCGAGGATGGCCGATGCCCCGTCGGTGCCGATCCAGCCGATCCGCCGCTTGATGGTAAAGCCGGTCGGCATCGTCGGCGCGGTGGACGATAAAGAGAAAAGCACATCGGTTGATTTGCCGGTGCCATCAATCAGCCATACCGAATAGAACGTCGATGCCGCCTTGGCCCCAGTGTCCAGGCCGCCGGCGGCGGTGCCTTCCACAAAAACGGCATCCAGCCGCTTGGTGATCGCGGCTGCCAGCAAAATATTGGCCGTATGTCCCCCATCGCGCGCGGTCCCCGGCGCAATGTCGATGTCGTTGGTGGCGTCAGTGACATTGTTGTTTAAGGCCAGCCCGCCGATATAGCCGCGCGGCAAGACGTCAACGGCCTCTGCCGCGACGATCGCCACGATGGCGTCATAAAGCTGGGTTAAATCGGCATCGGTCGGCGTGATCCCGGCTTGCGTGATCGCATCCACAATCTCGCGTTGCGGGTCTTCGATGGCGGCGGCCGGAATGGCGCTGCCCTCGATGCCGACGCCAGGATCGGCATCGACATAGGGGTCATTTGCCGCGCCGCCGATGGGCTGGTTGTATTTCATATGGGTTCTCCTTCTGGGAAAAAGTCTTCGACGTCCGATGGGTCTTGAAGGGCTGCCAATTCGTCATTTGTCAGATGATCCAGCGCGTCGCCGTCCACCGCGCAGATGGCGCGGCCATCGCTGGGATGCTCAACCGGCAACGTGTAGACATCCGTCTTCGTCTCGGATTTTGGATAACCAAGCACCGTGGCAAGCGCGTTTGCGAAGGCCTGCGCCTCGGCCAGGGTCGAAAATTCCAGATATTTCGTCATGTCAGGACAACTCCCCATTTTGCGGCGAGATAGCTGCGCAAAAGAGCCTTGTCGGCGGCGGAAGGAATGGAGGAGTAGAGCGCAACCTCCGCGATGTCGCCGTCCCATGGGCTGAATGTGCTTGGTACGTTGCCGAGGCTTAAATCTACGCCGCTGTCGGATAGAACGGTTCCTGTCGGAGTACCCCATTGCGACGTTGTGCCGCCGCCGTTTATACGCAGGATGGCATCATTCGAAGCACTGTCGCTGTCGTAAGCGAATTCAAGCAAAACCGGACTTCCTATCGGGATTGTCTCGCCAGTTGACCAGCCGCCGTCGTTCCCATCCCATATTGAAAAGAAGGTAAGTTTTGAAGCATTTATGTAAATCCCCCACCGGCCATCTTTTTCAATCAGGTAATCAGTAGGTGCACCAAAAACAGAAATATTTGTTTGATTTGAATTGATCCCTAATTGTTCCATGTTAAGAGCCTTAGCCCGCACCACCAGTCGAACCTAGAGTGCTGGACGGTGGGAATACGATATCTGTTGCATCTGCGGTTCCGCCTTCACTTTGGTCGACGCCTA
>NVWO01000031.1 GCA_002746255.1 Rhodospirillaceae bacterium
CATATTGACATTACGACAGTTCCGTGTTATATTACTATAATGGCCGAAATACAACCTGTAAAAGAGGGTGACATCAAAGGTGATGCACAAGACCTGTTGAGAAAACAAGCACTATGGAAACTGACGTCGTAGCACAGAATCAATTGGAAGCATTAGGCTTTGCCCAGTCTCGTTCGAACAGAGAACAAGCAGCCGGAGGTTGCCCAGCGACTCCTCCTGATAGTGAGCTTTATGATACAGATGACGTAGTCATCCCTGCGATGAAGCCCATTCCAGCCCTCGGTGGCGTAGCCAACGCACCGTATGTTACGTTGAAGAAGGAGAAGCCTGAGCACCGAATGTGTGCATTTCTGAAGGCACAAGGGATGTCGAACATCTCGATCGGTGCACGGATGAAGTATACACCTCAGATGGTGAGTATGATTGTCCGACAGCCGTGGGCACAAGAGATTATCCTACAGACTATCCACGATAACGGCGGCAATGCCGTTAGGCAATTGCTGGAAGGTGCAGCCGAGGATAGTGTCCTCACATTGATTTCCGAGCGTGATAACGAATCAGCTAAACCTAGTGAGCGAATCTCTGCTAGTCGTGAGCTGTTAGATCGTTATCTCGGGAAGCCGACCCAACGAGTTGAAACCCAAAAGCTACCAGATGCTACGTCGGTAAGCGAACTGGATCGTGAGATCGCAGAGCTGGAAGCAGAACAACGAAGGTTACAAGGTGCGAAGAATTAACAAGATGACGAAGTTCATCCCAGTGACGGTGGGGATAATTGCAACGATAGCCATTATCGGCTGCGTAGTGCCGTTTGGCACAGACGCTGATGGAGACGGTAAGATAACTGGAGATGAGATCGAAGGTTACGCTCCGGATCCTAAGATGGATGCTGCGCTAATGACAGCTAAGGTGGTCGGTACGGCCACACCGTGGAGTCCGTTTGTGGCTGCTGGGACAACGATTGTCTCGGTGTTGCTGGGTGGCTTTGCTAAGATCAAGACGGCTAAGCTGAAGAAACAGAGTGTGCTGTTAAGCACAGTTGCGTATGCTGTTGAACAGGTTAATGATCCGTTGACCCGGCAGGCGATTGGCACAATCGCAAGTCTTCGAGGCGTTAGGAAAGATTTGAAAGAAGCTGTTGCAGGTGACCGTGCTGCAGCTAAGAAAGATAAACCTACAGAAAGTTAAACCTATGGGACAAATAAGTTTAGATTACGGAGAGTCAAGTGGTGGCTTCCAGACAATGAATGTAAAGCTGTCAGCGACTGCGTTGAGTAATGATGCATCTGAGAGTTCAGTGATTAAAGATTGGCTGTTAGCTAATGATCAGGCACCGCGTCATGAAGAGTTGATTACGTTGGTAGCTAATACGAAGAAAGTTATTACTATGAATGCACAGGCCGGTGGAGTTATCATCGAGCCAGTGAATCCAACGACTGATCTGTATATGGGTAATACAGATGAGACGACAACGACTTCTGCACACGCTGATGATAACTTGATGCAGATAAGTCTGACAGAACCGCAGATGATTATCTTTGATCCTGCGACACAACCCGCCATTGAGTTATTCTCCGCAGGTGGAGGAACCGTTAAGCTTCTGTGGATATAGACGAGCCAGAGTTATTCGTTGTAAAGCGCAGGCTTAGGGACTTGAAGAAGTCTCGGCTTGAAGCTGTACGGCAGAATGGTCTGGCTTTTTACGTTCCACATCCTCGACAAGATATGTTCCACCGGGCAGGTGGCGTGACCAATAGACGGATGGTTCGAGCAGGGAATAGGTGGGGTAAGAGTGAAGCAGGTTGTGCTGAGGACGTGAGTTGGCTCCTTGGTGAACGGCTCTTTTATCCTAAGAATGATCCTGCTCGAACCGCGGGCATCCCAAGACATGGAGTTAAGCTGTTGACGATCACGACTGATTGGGATAAAGTTAGTGAGATTTGGACTGGGCCTGAAGGTAAGGTATGGAAGTTCCTCCCGATGGCGTATGTAGTGAGTAAGAAGACTAACCATTCTGGTGCTATTGACCAGATCCACATAGATTACAAGGGGAGAAAAAGTGTCTGGAGATTCGATACAGTTAAGTCATTCAAGGCGAACCCTATGGGGCAGGAATCCAGCGACTGGGATGCGGTGCATATTGACGAACCTTGCCCCGAGCAGCAGTTTAAAGGCGTGGCAAGAGGCTTGGTCGATAGACAGGGTCATGCATGGTTCACTCTTACGCCCCTTAATGAAGCGTGGATCAATGATTACTTCTTCCCCGAGGATACTGGAGGCGAAGAGATCTCCAGTCGGTGGAGTATCACTGGCACCATATTCGACAACCCACATCTAAGTCAAGACGCTATTTCTGAATTTGAAGCACTGCTGACCGAAGAAGAAAAACAATGTAGAATGTATGGTTTGCCTCTACATCTCGCTGGACTCATCTACAAGCAGTTCGACAAGAACCGGCATGTGTTAAAAGAGGTGCCTGAGGGTTGGAAGTCATTCGGGGAGCCACCCGTAGACTGGCCTATTTATATATGGATTGACGTCCATCCTCAGACACCCCATGCGGTTAATTTCTTTACAGTGAGTCCTCACGGGCAGGTTATGCAGTTCTTAGACATCTTTGAGCATTGTTCAATTGCTGCACTATGTCTGAGAATTAGATCGGTAGTCGGCTCTCGTACTGTGGTGGCAGCGAGAGTCGATCCGTTAGCTTATATCAATGATCCGGTTACGATGTTGAATATGGCTACAGAGTTTCATAGGTGTGGCGTGCATGTGCAGA
Source organism: Rhodospirillaceae bacterium (assembly GCA_002746255.1). Classification (NCBI taxonomy): domain Bacteria; kingdom Pseudomonadati; phylum Pseudomonadota; class Alphaproteobacteria; order Rhodospirillales; family Rhodospirillaceae; species Rhodospirillaceae bacterium. Next base: position 2,780 of record NVWO01000031.1, read on the forward strand.
AGGCTACGAAAGCGTTAGCTGAGGGTATCTTGAAGACACAAGAGTGTCTCGCTAAGGAGAATTACTTTTATATTACACCGTTGTGCAGGACTACGTTGTGGGAGATACAACGGTATTGCTGGGATGAAAAAGGTGACAAGCCAGTTGATAAGGATGACCACTGTATGGAGAATCTTTATAGGTGTATGTTACATGGCATCCGGTGGGTAGACTTTAAGGAGCATGAATCACAGATTGTAAACGATATTGAAATCGTTGGTCCCGGGTGGGAAAATGACGAGACAGTGGACGTTACAGAAGAGTTACAAAAGGTATACTAATGAGTCAATCTTTAGGTCACAAAGTAATTACACATACATCAGCCACTGCCGCAACTGCTACATCGGTTGCGCTGGCTGCCAATTCTAATAGACGGTTCTTAGCGATAACTAATACGCATGCGACAGACGCTGCGTGGATTCAGTTTGTTGCTGACGCTACAGCTGCAATCCCTAGTGTTAGGATCTCTGCTGGAGTTAGACTCTTTTATGATGCGTTTGTTCCAACGAGCGTAGTTAACTGTATCCGTGGTGGATCGAATGACATCAGCCTCTCAGTAGAAGAAGGATAATGCCAGACCCTCTGACAGATTTAGATTTAGTTCAAACTACGATCGATCAGTTTCGTAAGATGGACTCCGATGGACGGACAAGTGAGTTCCGTCTTTCGCGGGGTTATAAACACCCGTCTACATCTATACTGAATCCGAATGCTCTTCTTGGCGGTGCGATACAGACACCACATTATATGTGGGAGATGGTTGGAGATAATCCTCATGCGTGGCTAATTGGGAGTGGTGATCGAAGCTTCCGTATGCTGAACAAGACGAACAGTCTGCAAGGGTTCGGCATTAAGAGCGATGGTGCTACAATGGAGTTTGTCAGGCATACAGCTGACGATCTTGATTTTGGTAATGATGAAGTATTGATGAGTTTTGGCTTGTCTACGGGAGCTGTCTCGTTCCCTGATGATAAGTTTCAGGTTACAGATGATGGAGATGTTACAAAGATATTAAAATTTCAACTGGACCAGATAACGACTGCAACCACGAGAACAGTCACTGCGTTAGATGCTCACGGGGTTATGGCTCTGACCTCAACTGTCCTTGGTAACCAGCAGATCCCGTACGCTGGGGCCGACGGTCGCTTATCTGGTTCAGCCTTATTAACTTTCGCTTCTAGCCAACTCCATGTGGGTGGCTCTTCTGGTGAAACTCCTAGTGCATCGTCACAGATCGTAGCCGAGGGAGTAGCTGCACAGATTCAACTCCTGTCCGATGACGGGCAAGCTTCCTTTTTGACGTTCGGTGCTTCTTCAGGTTATACAAATTGGGCTCAGTTGAAGTATGACCATTCTAATCTGTATGCGGCTTTTCAACTACGGACAAAGGGTGTTCTACGGTATAGTTATTCGGAAAGCGACAATACTCACTATTACTTAGGAGATGTTGTTCCAAACTCTAATAATGCTTACGATCTTGGAGTCACTGGCCTGCGGTGGAAGAAGGGGTGGTTTACAGACCTGGACATCACTACAAACATTGTGATAGGTGGCACAGTTGATGGTATTGACATCTCAGTGGATGCGGCTACACAAGCCTCTCATATCGCTGATGGGACGATACACTTTACGTTAGAGGCAGTGATGGATCAGGTTGACTCCCTGATTGTTGATGGCACGAATATCAATACAGTTTATGACGATGGTGCGAATACGCTGACTATTAATGTAGATGACGCTCCGACCTTCAGTGGATTAGTTACTGCTTCCGCTAGCCTTGCCGTAACCGGAAACATTACAGTATCTGGACTTGTGGATGGTAAGGATATTGCAACCCACCATGATGATGGAACCATTCACTTCACACTTGAAGCTGTGATGGATCAGGTCAATACACTGATCATTGGTGGTACGAATATCAACGCGGTGTATGACGATGGTGCTGACACACTGACGATCAATGTTGATAATGCCCCTACATTCAGCGGGACAGTAACGGCACAGTCAGGACTCAGTGGAACTATTTTTGATTTCACAAGTGGTATATCTGCTTACACAGGTCGGGTTGGACGCTACGTAACACATGGTCTGTTCCTGCATAGTGAGGCAACGGTCACTCACTATAACTGGATTATTTCTACACAGGATCAGGTGGACGCTACTATGGAGTTCAGCCCTTCCACTCTAGTTGGTGGGTTTATTTGGGATACTCCTGCGATGCAGATTCACCAGAACGGGAACTTAACTGTTACTGGCACAGTCTCTGCAACAGGATTCACCCCAACCGGGTTGACGAATGATCAAGTAGTTCATGTCTCAGGTGGAGTGCTTACCACCAGCGTGAAGCTTGGGTGGGACGGTTCGACACTGGATGTTGATGGGGCGGTTACTGCAACTGGAGTTTCTACAGGTTCAAGCTTCGTAGGAACCGGCACGGCAACCAGCACGTTTCTAGGTAAAGTCGATGTAAGTGGTCCTACGTGGAATGATCTTTTCGAGGTTGGTTTAACTGGCACAGCAGAAGTATTCAGGATCTGGAACGGGGGAAGTTATTTCTCATTCGCAGGTGGCTCTGGTGGAACCACAGAGATGGTAAGGGTGCAGCATGACCTTTCAGACTTTCAGATTCTCAGCAGTAAGTTGACTGTAACGGGAACAGGCATCTCAACTTTCGCCGGTCCCGTAACTATCAGCCACAGTGCCCCAATTTTCACGATATCCTCTACCACTACGAACAATACACGTATCATAACAGACGCAACTCCTACGGGAGCAGGCAACAACTTACACAGAGATATTTACAGGTGGAATGGCAATGATGTTGTAGAAGTCCGGGCTGTTTCCGGCTCTGATACTGTCAATAAAGATGATGGTGCTTGGAGCGTCTGGACCTCTCTAGCTTCCTCCAGTGTAGTGGAGAGGCTGACGGTAAGTAATGCTGGTTTAGTCACAATCGCGCAGGAACTCACAGTGAGCGGAACAGGGACCAGCACCTTTGCGGGGGATGTTAAGATCAATCCATCGGGTGGAGGAAGACTGCGGGTGGGTGGAGACAATACATCCATCCCCGGTATTGAATTTGGTAACGCTGTCAGTGATGACCGA
>NVWO01000032.1 GCA_002746255.1 Rhodospirillaceae bacterium
ATCCCGACAGCCTTTCAAAAGCAGGATACCGGCATTGTTGACGAGCACATCGACCTTGCCGAATTCACCGATGGCGCTGTCGACAACGGCCTTCCACTCGCTTTCTTTAGTGACGTCCTGTTTGAGAAAGATGGCTTCGCCGCCCGCCTGCTTGATCGCTTTAACAACGGCCTTGCCTTCAACTTCCTTGATGTCTGTTACGACGACGTTTGCGCCTTCTCTTGCGAAAAGCAGGCTCGTCGCCTTGCCCATGCCCAATGCGCCGCCCGTAACAAGCGCGACTTTTCCAGAAAGGCGTCCCATGTGTGTTCCCTCCCCTGAAGGCTGTGTGTGCGTTTTTTTGCTGAGCGCGCCGATAGCCGATAAGGGTCGGGTGGTCTCCACAGGGAGTCAAGAGGCAAGCTCCGCCTGCTTTGGGAAACGGTGGCTATATCGCCCAATAAGGACGGGTTTTGATGTCAGACTCTTGATTTGCGGGGCTGTCGTGCCAATATGGGGGCAGCAAACGGATTTTAAGAGACGGAGGACGAGAAAAGGCATGGCTTGGCAGGAAGAACAGCGGATGCAGACCGGCGCTGCGATGGGTGTGATCGACGAAGGACTTCGGCGTCATATGCTTCGCGTCTACAATTATATGGCGGGCGGGCTGCTGCTGACCGGGGTGATCGCCTTTGCCGTTGCCAGCACCCCAGCCTTTTTTGACGCAATTTTCGGAACGCCGCTCATGTGGGTCGTCATGCTGGCGCCGCTCGGCTTCGTTCTCGCGCTCAGCTTCGGCATTCATCGTTTCCAGTACGGCACCGCCCAGATCCTGTTCTGGAGTTTTGCCGGTGTCATGGGCATGTCGCTGGCCTCGATCTTTGTCATTTATACCGGCGAGAGCATTGCGCGCGTCTTCTTCATCTCAGCCGGCACCTTTGCCGCCATGAGTCTCTATGGCTATACGACGAAGCGGGATTTGACCGGTCTCGGCTCCTTTCTGTTCATGGGGTTGATCGGCATTATCATTGCCTCGGTTGTAAACATGTTCGTCCAAAGCTCGATGATGAGTTTCATCATTTCGGTGATCGGGGTTCTGATCTTTGTTGGTCTGACCGCCTATGACACCCAGAAGATCAAGCGCGCGTACAACGAGGCCGATGCCAGCGAACTTGCCGGCAAGAAGGCGTTGATGGGGGCGCTCAGCCTCTATCTCGATTTCATCAACCTTTTCCTGATGATGCTGCGGCTCTTCGGCGATCGGCGTTAGAAAAACCCTCTGATTTCATGCTCTGGCCGTGGATGCGGCCAGAGATCGGGCGAAAACGGCAATGAAAACGAAGCCCAGGGCGGTCGTTCTGTTAAGCGGCGGCATCGATTCGGCGACAACGCTGGCGCTGGCGATCGCGGACGGTTTTGACGTCTATGCGCTTTCCCTTCGCTATGGCCAGCGCCATGGCCTTGAAATTGCGGCGGCGAAGAAAATTGCCGCCCGGCTTGGTGCGACGGCACATAAAATTCAGGAAATCGACCTGCGGCTGTTTGGCGGCTCGGCATTGACCGACGACATCGCTGTGCCGAAGGACCGGGACATGAAGAAAATGGCGGCGGAAATCCCGGTGACCTATGTGCCGGCGCGCAACACGATCTTCCTTTCCTTCGCCCTTGCCTGGGCGGAAGTTCTGGGTGCCAGGGCCATCTTTATCGGCGTCAATGCGCTGGATTACAGCGGCTATCCCGATTGCCGCCCCGAATTTATCGCGGCCTTTGAACGCATGGCGGCGCTGGCGACAAAGGCCGGGGTCGAGGGGGGCGCGGTTTCCATTCGCACGCCGCTGATTGATTGCACAAAGGCCGACATCGTGACCCAGGGCATGGCGCTTGGCATCGATTACGGGCTGACGCTCAGCTGCTACGACCCGGCCCCGGACAACCAGGGCGGCGTGGGGATCGCGTGTGGCCATTGCGATTCCTGTCATTTGCGCCGCAAGGGGTTTGGGGATGCCGGGATTGATGACCCGACGCGTTACGCAGATCCGGTCACGGCGGGATGACCTATGCGGTAAAAGAAATTTACGCGACCCTTCAGGGTGAAGGCGCGCAAATCGGTCGCGCCGCCGTTTTTCTGCGCTTTACCGGCTGCAATCTGTGGTCGGGTCTGGAAGCGGATCGGGCCACCGCCATCTGCCGATTTTGCGACACGGATTTTGTCGGCATGGACGGCGTTGGTGGCGGGCGTTTTTCGGATGCGGGCAGCCTTGCGCGCGCCGTGCGCGCCAAGTGGGACAAGGCCTGTGATGGCCGCTCGGAACCCCTTGTCGTTTGCACGGGCGGCGAGCCATTGCTGCAGCTCGATGCCGCCCTTGTGGCGGCGCTGCATGGGGAAGCATTCCGGATCGCCGTTGAGACAAACGGCACCCAGACACCGCCGGACGGCATCGACTGGCTTTGCGTCAGTCCGAAGGCCGGGGCATCTTTGAAAGTGACCCGGGGGGACGAATTGAAGCTGGTCTATCCCCAGGCAGGCATTGCGCCGGAAGCCTTTGAGCCGCTTGATTTCAAACATTTTTTTCTGCAGCCTCTGGACGCACCAGGGAAGGACCGGCACACCGCCGCCGCCAGGGATTATTGCCTGGCACACCCGAAATGGCGTTTAAGTCTGCAGGCGCACAAATTACTTGGCCTGCCATAGAGGACAACGATGGAAATCTACAAGACCTTTACCTTCGAAGCGGCCCATCATTTGCCGAACGTGCCCAAGGGCCATAAATGTGAACGCTTGCACGGCCATTCCTTTCGGGTTGAGCTTCGCATCGCCGGTGTACCGGGTGCCAAAACCGGCTGGGTTATGGATTTTTCCGAACTCGAAGCGGCCTTCGCACCCCTTCACGCGGTCCTCGACCACCATTACCTGAACGAGATTGATGGTCTTGAAAATCCGACCAGTGAAGTGATTGCGCGCTGGATCTGGGAGCGGTTAAAGCCGAAGCTTTCCGGTCTGGCCCAGGTGATTTTGCGTGAGACGTGCACGGCCGGGGCCGTCTATCGGGGGCCGGGGCCGTCTATCGGGGGGAACGACGGCAGCGTCTAGCCGCGCCCGCGATAGGGGGAAACGCCCGGTTCCGGCAGCCAGATTTCTTTCGGCGGTGGCCCGGATTGATAAAAAACATCGATTGGAATGCCGCCGCGCGGGAACCAATAGCCGGCGATGCGAAGCCATTTGGGCTTTGCCGCGTCTTCCAGTTTTTTGGCGATGGCCAGCGTGCAGGCTTCGTGAAAGCAGCCTTCGTTGCGGAAGGACGCCAGGTAAAGTTTCAGCGACTTGCTCTCGATCAGGCGTTTTGCCGGCACGTAATCGATGACGAAATGGGCAAAATCCGGCTGGCCGGTGATCGGGCAAAGGGTTGTAAATTCCGGGCAGGTGAAACGGACAAGACAGGCAGTGGTGGGGTTCGGATTGGGGAGGCTTTCCAGCCGCGCTTTCTCTGGGGACGCCGGGATGGCGGTCTTCTTGCCCAGCTGGGTGAGTGCGTTCGGGGTTTTTACCATATCGAGCCTTTTCATTTGTCTGCAAAACCATAGCACCCCATCGCGTTATTTTGGATAGGCCCAAAGACGCTTGAGGATGTCCGGCTATCGCCTTGATTGGGTTAACGGAATCTTGGCCATGAAATGATAGGAATAAACGCCTATGAATACCTGGGTGTTCTACGTCATGGCTCAGAGGCCCGGTTTTCCTTCGTCGTCGGGCTTAAGAAAGCGTTCGGCAAAGGCGTTGAGGCGGTTTTCTTGGATTGCCTCGCGAAGGTCGGCCATAACGCTCTGGTAATAATGCAGATTATGCGACGTCAACAGGATCGCTCCCAGAATTTCACCGGCCTTCGTCAGGTGGTGAAGATAGGCGCGCGAATAGCCTTGGCAGGTCGGGCAGTGGCAGGCCGGGTCAAGGGGGCTTGCGTCCTCGGCGTGGCAGGCATTGCGTATATTGACCTTGCCGGTGTGCGTGAAGGCCTGGCCGGTGCGCCCGGAACGGGTGGGCAGTACGCAATCGAATAGATCGACGCCGCTTGCCACGGCGGCCACTATATCTTCCGGCGTGCCGACGCCCATCAGGTAATGGGGTTTGTCCTTTGGCAGTTGCGGCACGGTGACGTTTAGAACTTCGGCGGTCTGTTTGCGTGCTTCGCCGACGGAAAGGCCACCGATGGCGTAGCCGTCGAACCCGATTTCCCCAAGCCGTTTGGCCGATGCAATCCGCAAATCGGGAAAGACACTTCCCTGGACGATTCCAAAAACGCCATAGCCGTCGCGTTTAACAAAGGCTGCTTTCGAGCGTTCCGCCCAGCGCATGGAAAGCTGCATCGATTTTTCGGCGTCTTCTGCCGTCGTCGGCCATGTCGTGCATTCGTCAAGCACCATCGAAATATCGGCATCGAGAAGGTGCTGGATTTCAATGGCGCGTTCCGGCGTAAGCTGCACGCGCGCGCCGTCAAGATGGGACTGAAAGCGGACGCCTTCCTCTTCGATCTTCCGCAGTTTGGCCAGCGACCATACCTGAAAACCGCCGGAATCCGTCAGGATCGGGCCGTCCCAGTTCATGAAGCGATGCAATCCGCCAAGCCGGGCAATCCGCTCGGCCCCCGGCCGCAACATCAGATGATAGGTGTTGCCAAGCAGGACTTCGGCGCCACTGGCGCGTACCATCTCCGGCGTCATGGCTTTGACGGTGGCCGCGGTGCCAACGGGCATGAAGGCGGGCGTGTGGATTTCGCCATGGGCGGTTTCGAGGATGCCACAGCGGCCCTTTCCCGATTCGGCCAGGATTTCAAACCGCATTATTTCGTCTCCGGCATCAGCAACGAACAATCTCCATAGGAAAAGAAGCGATATTTTTCAGCGATCGCATGCGCGTAGGCTTCCCCCATGCGGGTTCTGCCAGCAAAGGCGCAAACGAGCACAAAAAGGGTCGAGCGTGGAAGGTGAAAATTTGTGAGCAAAAGATCCGCCACCCGGAATTTATAGCCCGGCTTGATGAAAAGAGACGTTTCGCCCGTATAGGGGCGCAAGCTTCCATCCGGGGCGGCGGCCGATTCAAGAAGCCGCAGCGACGTCGTCCCCACCGGAATGATGCACCCGCCGCGCGCGCGCGTTTCGGCAATGGCATCAATGGTGGCCTGAGAAAGGGTGCCCCATTCGCTGTGGATTTGATGCTCGGCCAGATTGTCGGTGGTCACAGGCAGAAAGGTGCCAGCACCGACATGCAGCGTCAGGGTCGTCTTGCGCACGCCGCGCGCGGCCAGCGCAGCCAACAGGCGTTCGGTGTAATGCAGCCCGGCGGTTGGTGCCGCCACAGCACCGGGGATTTTAGCAAAGATCGTCTGATAATCTTCGCGGTCCTGGGCATCCGGCCCCTGGGTGCGGCGAAGGTACGGCGGCAGGGGCAGCCGTCCGATCCGCTCCAAAATGGCCATCAGTTCGGCGTCGCCATGGCTCAGTTGCAGGCAAATCTCGCCGCCCTCGCGTTTTTCTATGATCGTTGCGGAAAGACCTTCGGCAAAGTCTAGCCGGTCGCCGGCCTTTAATTTCCGCGCTGGTTTGGCAAAGGCCAGCCAACGGTCGGGCGCCAGCGCTTTGTGGAGCGTCACCTCTACTTTGCCGGTTTTCCGCTGGCCGAAAAGCCGCGTCGGGATGACCCGGGTGTCGTTGAAAACAAGAAGATCGCCCGGTTCGAGAAGGTCGGGCAAATCCATCATCGTGCAATCGCGCTTCGGCTCGCCAACGACAAGCAGGCGTGCGTGATCGCGGGGCGAGATCGGTCGTTCGGCTATTCGCTCGCGCGGCAGGTCAAAATCGTAATGGTCCAGGCGGTCGGTTTCTTTCAAAGGTCCCACTCCATACGCACGTTCGCGTCCGTTTCACCGGCCGCGTGGCGTGCGCGGGCTTCGGCAAAGCGTTTCGCGTCCAAAAGCCTGCCAAGGGCCCAGACGGCCATGCCGCGCGCGAGAGGCTCGGCGTTGGCAAGGTGGCGTTCGACGGCGGGGATGCTTTTGGCATCACCGGAATTTCCAAGGGCGATCAAAACGTTGCGCAAAAAGCGCACCCATCCGCCGCGTTTGATTGGCGTCCCGGAAAAGTGCTGACGGAAGGCGGCCTCGTCCAGAGCCGCCAATTCGACAAGCTTTGGTGCCATCAGATCGGTCCGGGGCAGAAAGGCCAGTGTTTTTGTCTGGCGGGCGAATTTGTTCCACGGGCAAACGGCCAGGCAATCGTCGCAGCCGTAAATCCGATTTCCCATCGCTTCGCGGAATTCGTGCGGGATGATGCCTTTGTGTTCAATCGTCAGATAGGAAATGCAGCGTCGCGCGTCCAGTTCATAGGGCCTTGGAAAGGCATTTGTCGGGCAGGCGGTCAGGCAGGCCTGGCAGGTGCCGCAAGAGTCGCGTTCCGGCATCGCTTGTGGAAAGGACAGGGTGGTCAGGATTTCACCCAGGAAAAGCCAGGAACCGAATTGTTTTGAAACAAGGTTGCTGTGTTTTCCCTGCCAGCCGAGGCCGCCTTTTTCGGCCAGGGGTTTTTCCATCACCGGCGCCGTATCGACAAAGACTTTGACCTCGCAATCGAAATTGGTTGCGAGCCACCCGGCCAGCTGTTTCAGCTGCTTCTTGATGAATTTGTGGTAATCCGCGCCCCGGGCATAGACGCTGATATTGCCAATGTCGCCGTGGGCAAGATTGGCAAGCGGGGCGTCGGCGGGCGCATAATTCATGCCCAGAACAATGACGCCGCGCGCGTCGCGCCAAAGGGCCGTTGGATTGGCGCGGCGTTCCGGCTCGCGGGCCAGCCACGCCATGTCGCCGTGATGCCCTTTTTCAAGAAAATGCCGGAGGTTGCGACTGCGTACGGGTTCCGTGGTGGCCTCAAGAAACCCCACCGCGTCAAAGCCAAGGGCGCGCGCCTTTTCTTCAATTTCTGTGGTGATGGTGGCGGCTGGTTGCCCGCCTGGCCCGTCGCTTTTTGCCATGGCAGCCTCTATTGGCGAAGCTCGGCCCCGGTTGCCTTCTTCACGGCGGTGACAATCTTTTCGGCGATGGCGGCGATCTCTTCATCCGTCAACGTCTTGTCCCGGGGTTGCAGGCGGACGGAAATGGCCAGCGATTTGCTTCCCTCTGCGACGCCTTTTCCCTGATACACGTCAAAGACTGTCGCCTCGGCAATCCATTGCGGTGCCGCCTTTTTCACGGCGCGCAGCACCGTACCTGCGGCAACGCTTTCCTTGACGACAAAGGCGAAGTCGCGTTCGACCGCCTGAAAGGGCGAGGCGTTCAGGGCCGACCGGCGCGCAGTGGCGGCGGCTTTTGGCATGGGCACGCGATCCAGAAAAACTTCAAAGCCGACGATGGGGCCTTGCACGTCCAGCTGTTCAAGCACGGCCGGGTGGATTTCGCCGAACGTGGCGAGAATGTTTTTTGGACCCAGACGCAACGTGCCCACCCGGCCCGGGTGATACCAGGGTGGTCCTTCACAGAGCGTTTCCAAGCCCTCAATTTTTACCCCGGCGGTGGCCAGGGCTGCCAGCGCGTCGGCCTTGGCGTCGAAGGCATCGATTTTGCGTGCGGTCTGACCCCAGTGGCGCGGCCCCGTCTGGCCGGTCCGAATACCAGACGCCATCAGGGACTGGTCGGCGGCTTCCAGCCCGGCATATTGGGCACCGATTTCAAACAAAGCGAGATCGGCCATGCCGCGGTCGGCGTTGCGTCCCGCCGCCAGGATTAGATTGGGAAGGATCGATGGCCGCAAACGGTCCAGCTCGGCACTGATCGGATTTTCAAGGGCAAGGGCCTCCTTGCCACCAAAGGCGTCCGCCTCGCCCCGGGCAAGAAACGACCAGGTGACGGCTTCGACCATGCCGCGTGCGGCAAGGCTTCGGCGGAGAAATTGCACACGCCGCCGGGCCGGTGCGCTGGCGTCGGTGCGCGGAAGGGCCGGGTCGGGCGCAAGGGGGATCGACGGGATCGCATCATAGCCATGGACGCGCAACACCTCTTCGACGAGGTCCGCTTCGCAATGCACGTCGTTTCGCCAACTGGGAACGTGGATTTGAAACCCATCGCCCTTTTTCTGACTTTCAAAGCCAAGGCATTTGAGAATGTTCAAGGCCTGTGGTTCCGGCACATCGACGCCGCCAAGGGACGCCACGCGGAAAGGGCGAAAGGGAACGCTTACATCGCGGGGGACTTCTGCCCCGGCGGTGACGCATTCGCTGGCCTGGCCGCCGCAAATTTCGAGGATCAGTCGCGTCGCCATTTCCAGGCATGGCGCAACCATGGCGGAATCGACGCCGCGTTCGAAGCGGTGACGGGAATCGGTATCGACGTTAAGCCGGCGGCCCGTCATGGCGGTGCGCAGTGGATCGAAGATGGCCGATTCGAGAAACACGTTCGTCGTTTCGTCGGTGCAGCCGGACGCGATGCCGCCGACGATGCCGGCCAGGCTCAAGACGTCTTTTTCATCGGCGACGACGCAGATTTCAGGGTCAAGATTGTAATCGCCACCGTCAAGGGCGCGCAGGCTTTCCCCTGTGCGCGCGAGGCGGATGGTGAGGTTGCCCTGCACGGCATCGGCATCGAACACATGCATGGGGCGGCCAAGCCCGACGGTCATCAAATTCGTCACATCAACCAAGGCCGAGACGGGCCGCAGGCCAATGGCAATCAGGCGGCGGGCCAGCCAGTCCGGGCTGGGGCCGTTTTTGACGCCTTTGATATAGCGCCCGGTGAAATGCGGGCAGGCGTTCTGGGCGTCCTTTGAAAAAGCAAAAGCCACATCGATGGGGCTTTTGAATTGGCCGGAAATGGGGGCTTCCTGCCAGGGCTTCAGACGGCCAATCCCGGCGGCGGCCAGATCGCGCGCGATGCCGCGTACGCCCAGGCAATCGCCCCGGTTCGGTGTCAGGCCCAGATGGATCACCGGATCGTCGAGGCCAAGGGCTGCGGCGGCAGGGCCACCGATTTTGGCGTCCTTTGGCAATTCAATGATGCCGCCATGATCTTCGCCAAGGTTGAGCTCCGCCGTTGAACACAGCATGCCTTCGCTGGTGACACCACGGATTTTGCCTTTGCGAAGACGCTCGCCGCTGGCTGGAAGGATTGCACCCGGCAGGGCCAGCACGCCCTTCATGCCTGCGTGTGCGTTCGGCGCGCCGCAAACGATGGTGTGTTCCTTGTCGCCGGTCGTGACCTGGCAAATTTGCAAACGGTCGGCATCGGGATGTTTCGTCGCGCTTAGAATTTCAGCGACGAGAAAGTCGCCAAGGGCGCGCGCCGGGTCGATGACGTCTTCCGTTTCAAGGCCAAGCGCCGTCAGCTTGTCGGTGATGGTGACAAGATCGGCGTCCGTTTCGAGATATTCCTTGAGCCAGCCCAGGGTGAATTTCATCGGCCGCCGCCTCCTTCACCCATGTTTGGTACGTCCATGGGCAGGAAGCCGTAATGGTGAAGCCAGCGGAGGTCGGCATCGAAAAAGGTCCGCAAATCGGGAATGCCATATTTCAGCATGGCGACCCGTTCAACGCCGAGGCCGAACGCAAAGCCCTGATATTCGTTCGAATCGATGCCGCAATTTTCCAGAACCTTCGGATGGACCATGCCGCAGCCAAGAATTTCAAGCCAGTCGGCACCGGCACCGACGCGGATGTCGTCCTTGCGGCGTTCGCACCCGATATCAACTTCTGCCGACGGCTCGGTGAAAGGAAAGAAGCTTGGCCGAAAGCGTAACGGCAGGTTGTCGAGCTCGAAGAAAATGCGGCAGAATTCGATGAGGCAGCCTTTCAAATGGCCCATATGCGTCTTGCGGTCGATGACCAGGCCTTCGATCTGGTGAAACATCGGCGTGTGGGTGATGTCGGAATCGCGCCGGTAGGTGCGCCCGGGCGCGATGATCCGGATCGGCGGCGTCGTTGTCTGCATCGTGCGGATCTGGACCGGGGAGGTATGCGTGCGCAGCAGTTTGCGCTCACCGTCCGTGCCGGGCGGAAAATAGAAGGTGTCGTGCATTTGCCGCGCCGGATGTTCGGGAGGAATGTTGAGGGCGGCAAAATTATGAAAGTCATCTTCGACATCCGGTCCCTCGGCCACGTCAAACCCCATGGCGCCGAAAATCTGAAGCAGTTCGTCCATGGTTTGGCTGATGGGATGGATGCGGCCATTGGCCTCTGGCCGGGCGGGCAGCGTCATGTCGAGTCGCTCTTCAAGCAGGCGGGTGTTTAAGGCCAGATTCTTGAAAAAGCGGGTGCGTTCGGCAATCGCCTGGGCAATTTCTTCTTTAAGGGCGTTGAGTGCGGCGCCTTGCGCGCGGCGTTCGTCTGGGTCAAGGCTGCCCAACGCTTTCATGCCGGCGGTGATTTTGCCTTTCTTGCCAAGGGCGGCGACACGCAGGCGTTCCAGGCTGTCGAGGTCTTTTACGTCCTCGATGCCGTCCAGCAATTCCATGCGCAGGGATTTAAAATCCGTCATCCGTTTGCCTTGGTCTTTTGCCTTGGTCTAAGGAAAAAGAAAGGGGCTTACGGTTGCAAGCCCCTTTCTTGAAATTTCATTGTCGGCCCGGGACCGGGGTTATGGGGTGGTGCCGAGGGCCTTTTGCGCACGTCCAACCACTTCCTTGAAGGCGGATGGATCGTGGATGGCAAGATCGGACAGCACCTTGCGGTCCATTTCGATGCCCGCTTTTTTGAGTCCGTTTATAAACTGCGAATAGCTAAGCCCGTGTTCGCGCGCACCCGCATTGATCCGCTGGATCCAGAGGGCGCGGAAACTACGTTTCCTGTTCCGCCGGTCGCGATAGGCATATTGCAGGCCCTTTTCGACCCGCTCAATTGCTACCCGGAAACTCGACTTCCCCCGGCCGCGATAGCCGGCGGCGCGAGCAAGAACTTTTTTGTGACGGGCGTGGGTGGTAACGCCTCTTTTTACGCGTGCCATTGTCTATCCTTATCTGCTGTAGGGCATGAAAGTTTTGACAATGGCGGCATCCGAGCTCGACAAATAGGTCGTGCGTCGTGCCTGGCGTTTCATTTTTGTGGAGCGTTTGCGCATTCCGTGCCGCTTGCCCGACGGGTTCATAATAACCTTGCCTTTGGCGGTCATCCGGAAGCGGCGCTTGATGCTGCTTTTCGTCTTCAGCTTGGGCATTTCCCTATCCTTCAATCCAGGTGTCCAGAGCGGCCAGGCATGCCCTTACGCCTCTACCGCTCGAAAGCAGCGAGGGTTATAGCGAACGTACCCTGAAATGGCAAGCGGTCGGGGATAAAAAAAGGCGGCCAGGCGCGGGGCGAGGCCTTATTTCGGGGTTAGCACCATGGTCATCAGGCGGCCTTCCATCCGTGGAAACTGCTCGATCTTGCCGAGGGCTTCGACGTCATCGCGGACACGCATGAGAACCTTCATGCCCAAATCCTGATGGGCCATTTCCCGGCCCCGGAAACGCAGCGTTACCTTGACCTTGTTTCCCTCGCCAAGGAAGGTCGTCGCCCGGCGCAGCTTCACGTCGTAATCGTGAGTCTCGATGCCGGGGCGCAGCTTGATCTCCTTTACCTCGATGACCTTCTGCTTTTTCTTCGCTTCGGCGCGTTTTTTGCTCTCTTGATATTTGAGCTTGCCGTAATCGAGGATTTTGCAGACGGGCGGATCGGCGTTCGGGGAAATCTCGACAAGGTCGAGGCCGGCATTTTCCGCAGCGCTGAGGCCGTCTTCCAAAGAGACAACGCCAACCTGTTCTGCGTCCGCTCCGATCAAGCGTATCGTCGGCGTATTGATTTGTTCGTTGATCCGCGGGCCCCTTCGGGACGGCGGCGTTTGCGAATAGAGCCTAGCTATGAAGGGTCTCCAACTATTGTTTCGGTATAGGTTTCAATAAGTTAACGACAAATTTGCGCCGTACACAGCCTTGCCTTACAGGCCTGGGGCGGCTGCTTCGGTGCCAAGTCTAGCGACTGCTTCCTCAAGGGCAAGGCTTTCTTGCGCCTTGCTGCCCAGACGGCGCACGGAAACCGTGCGGTTTTCGGCCTCGCGCCCGCCGACTGCGAGCAGGAAAGGCACCTTCGCGAGGCTGTGTTCGCGCACTTTGTAGTTGATTTTTTCGTTGCGAATGTCCAATTCGGCGCGCAGGCCTGCCTTTTTCAACGCGCCTAAGACTTCGCGGGCGTATCCGTCGCTTGCATTGGTAATGGTTGCGACAACTGCCTGGGTGGGTGCCAGCCAAACGGGCAGGCGGCCGGCGTAATGTTCGATCAGCACGCCGATGAAACGTTCGATGGAGCCAAGAATGGCCCGGTGCAGCATGACCGGACGGTGTTTGCCGCCGTCTTCGCCGATATAGCTGGCGTCCAGACGTTCCGGCAGCACGAAATCGACCTGTAAGGTGCCGCATTGCCACTCGCGGCCGATGGCATCGCGCAGTACGAATTCAAGCTTCGGCCCATAGAAGGCGCCTTCGCCTGGGTTTAAGCTCACATCGAGGCCGGTTGCCTCGGTCGCCGTGCGCAAGGCGCATTCCGCTTCGTCCCATGTTTCATCTTTGCCGGCGCGAGTTTCAGGCCGATCGGCAAATTTGACGATGACGTCATCAAAGCCAAAATCCTTATAGACACTTAAAAGAAGGGTGCAGAAGGCTTTGGTTTCGTCGGTGATCTGGTCCGGTGTGCAAAAGATATGCGCGTCGTCCTGGGTAAAGGCGCGTACGCGCATCAGCCCGTGCAGCGCGCCGGAAGGCTCGTTTCGATGGCAACAGCCGAACTCCGCCATGCGCAGGGGCAAATCGCGATAGCTTTTCAGGCCTTGGCGGAAAATCTGGACATGGCCGGGGCAATTCATTGGTTTTAGCGCCAGGGTGCGATCTTCTGATTGCGCCGTGAACATATGCTCGCGGAATTTTTCCCAATGGCCGGATTGTTCCCAAAGGATGCGATCGACCAGTTCCGGCGTTCGCACTTCGACATAGCCGGCCTGTTCCAGGCGGCGGCGAATATAGGCTTCGATTTCCCGGTAAAGAGTCCAGCCGGCGGGGTGCCAGAAGATCGACCCCACCGCTTCTTCCTGAATGTGGAAGAGGTCCATTTCTCGGCCAAGGCGGCGATGGTCGCGCTTTGCCGCCTCTTCCAGCCGGAAGAGATGCGCTTTTAATTCCTTTTCATTGGCCCAGGCAGTGCCGTAGATGCGCTGAAGCATCGCGTTTTTGGAATCGCCTCGCCAATAGGCACCGGCAAGCTTCGTCAGCTTGAAGCCCTTGCCCAGTTTCCCGGTCGTGGGCAGATGCGGGCCCCGGCAAAGGTCGATGAAATCGCCCTGGCGGTAAAGCGTGATGTCATCACCCGGTGGAATGGCCTCGATGATTTCGGCTTTGTAGTGCTCGCCCATGTCTTTAAAGAAGGCAATGGCCTTGTCGCGATTCCAGACTTCGCGCGTGATCGTATCGTTGCGCGCGACGATGGCGTGCATCTGCTTTTCGATCTTTTCCAGATCTTCCGGCGTAAAGGGGGTTTTGCGCGCAAAATCGTAATAGAAGCCGTTTTCGATTGCCGGGCCGATCGTGACTTGCGTTTCCGGATACAGCTCTTTCACCGCTTCGGCCAGGACATGGGCGGCGTCGTGGCGAAGAATTGCGCGGCCCTCTTCCGTCTCGCGCGTGACGATGGCGATCGCACAATCCGTCTCGATTGTGCGCGCGAGGTCCCACATCTCGCCGTTGACGCGAATGGCGACGGCAGCCTTCGCCAGGCCCTTGCCGATGGTTGCGGCAATCTCAAGACCGGTTACAGCGCCATCGTGAGTCTGAATGGAATTATCGGGAAGGGTGATTGCAACCATGGATCTGCCGGGTTGGAGAACGGTATGTGAAAATCATTTTTCCGTAAGTCCGCGAAAATGTAGAAGTTTTCGAAACGGTGTCAAGGCAGGGCTGAGCCCTCCCCAAGGTGAAGGGCGTCAAGCACCGCGTCCGGGGTGAGGGTGGCGAGGGCCGGTTCACGCAAGATCGTGACCCGGCGTCCACGCGGCGCGCAAAGGGCCGGGTTGGACGCCTGGGAAAAGAGAACGACGCTCAGTGTGCCGGTGATCGCGATCAAATGCATGGGCCCGGTGTCGTTGCCGATGGCCGCGACGGCGTGGCGCGCAAGGGCCGCGATTTCAAACAGGTTGGTCGCGCCCATCAGATTGACCGCCTCGGGCGCGGCATTTTGGATGGTGGACAGGGTTTCCGCCTCGGCCCGGGTGCCAAGCAGAACGGGCGTAATGCCCCGGCCCACCAGCTGCTGCGCCAGTTCGCCATAATGGCTGGCTGGCCAGCGTTTCTCGGGGCGGTGGGGGGCACCGCCCGGCACCAGCAGGGCATAAGGGGAAGGCGGTTGCAGCTGCGACACATCTGCCGTCATCCAGTCGATGTTGGCGGCGGGCACGTCCGGGATGCCGGCCATGTGCAATTGTTCTGCCTGGCGCTCGATGCTGTGCTGAAAATTGCGCCGGGGATTTGCATGGGGGTGCGACGCGCGCGACGCGATGCCGGACCATTGCGGATAGGGGCCGGGGAAGAAGAGGCGGAAATAAAAGCCGCTGCGGTCCGAGGTCTGCAGGTCGTAGACCCGCGCGAAGCCTTCGCTTCGCAGGCGGTTGCGTAAGTGCGTCCAGGCGCGGATCTGTAAAAATTTTGGCCGGTCGTCCAGCCAGATTTGGTCGAAATAGCCGCAGCGTTCGGCCATTTCGGCGTAGGGGGCGGTTGTCAGCAGGGTGATGGCGGCGTTGGGATGGTGGCGGCGGATGGCGGCGAAGGGCCCCAGCGCTTGCAGGAAATCGCCAAGGGCACCAAGCTTGATGACCAGCACCGGCACCTCGCCCGCTTCGTCCCCCTCCCCGCTGGGCGTCATGGCGCGGCGTCTTCTGCCAGCACTTCGCGATAGACGTCCAGGGTCGCCTTGCACATGGCCGCATTTGTAAAATTCTGTGCGACATGGGCGCGTGCGTTTGCCGCCAGGCGGCTGCGGTCTTCGGGTGTAAGACCCAGCGCCCAGTCAAGTGCCAGCGCCAGCGCGTCGGCGTCCCCCGGCGGCGTCAGCCGGCCGGTCACGTTTGCCAGCACTGTTTCGCGCGCGCCGCCATGGTCGCTTGCCAGCACCGGTCTTCCCATCGCCTGGGCCTCGGCAGCGATGCGGCCGAAGGCTTCGGGGTCCGTCGAGGCGGAGACGACGACATCGGCCAGCATGTACGCGGCGGGCATGTCTTTGCAGTGTTCGATGATCTTGACGATGCCGGAAAGGCCAAGGGTGCCGATTTTTTTCTCAAGTTCCCGGTGATAGCCGACACGTCCCTGGTCGGAGCCGACCAGGCGGCATTGAACGTCTCTCCGGCCCAGGCGGGCAAGCGCTTCGAGGAGCACATTTTGTCCTTTCCAGCGTGTCAGCCTGCCGGGCAGCAGGACGACCGGTGCGTCGTCCCGCAATTGCCATTGGCGGGAAAGCTGAATGATGCGCTCGGCGCTTACCCGGGCGGGGTCGAACGTCTCCATCTTGACACCGCGCGGGATGATACGAAGTTTGGACGGCTCAACGCCGTAGATGCGGCGCATATGGCCGGCGATGAATTCGGAAATGGCGATCACGCGTTCGCCGCGCGTCATGATGGCGTTGTAATGGCGCTTGAGCCAGTTTTGCGCGCCATAGGTGCCGTGAAAGGTCGTCACGAAATGGCAATGGGTTTCTTTTGCGGCAAACGCGGCGCTCCACGCAGGTGCCCGGCTGCGTGCATGGAGGATATCGACGCCATGGGTCTGCACCAGTTCCGCCAGGCGGTGGGCGTTCTGACGCATGACGAACGGGTTCTTGCTGGCAAGAGGCAAGGTTAAATGGGTCGCGCCCGTGCGTCTGATTTCGTGTTCCATCGGACCGCCGGCCGACGCGACAAGGGACGTCCAGCCCGCTTCGACAAGGGACGCGGCGATGTCCACGGTACCACGTTCGACACCACCGGTGACCATGGCCGGGAGAACCTGCAAAACAACCGGGGTGCGATTTTCAGCGCTGCCGATTTTGGCATCGGGCATGTCTAGGCTCCTTGACGGGCAATCCACGGGGGCTTCTTAATCCCTGATGCAGCGGCAAAAGTCGAGAAAACGATGATGAACGCAGAAATTTTACCACGTCCGGGCGGCGCGGCAATCGCCTATCACCGTCTGGCCGGGAAATGCCCCGGTGTCGTTTTTCTCGGCGGGTTCGGCTCTGACATGGCGGGAACCAAGGCCCTTGCGCTGGAAGCGTTCTGCAAGGCCCGGGGCCAGGCCTATCTTCGCTTCGATTATCAGGGGCATGGGCAATCCTCCGGCGCTTTTGACGCGGGGACGATCGGCAGCTGGACCCAGGACACCCTTGCCGTTCTCGACGAACGGACGGAGGGACCGCAGCTGCTTGTCGGGTCCAGCATGGGGGGGTGGATCATGTTGCTGGCGGCATGCGCGCGCATGGAGCGCGTGGCCGGCCTGCTTGGCATCGCCGCCGCGCCGGATTTTACGGAAGATCTGATTGCGGCAAAGCTTGGCGCGGTCGAAAAAGCCACCCTGGCCCGTGACGGCGTTCTTGAAATCGTCAACCCTTATGGCGACGCGCCGACCCGGATCACGCAAAAACTTGTCGAAGACGGGCGCACACATCTTCTGCTTCGCGGGTCAATCCCGCTTCACTGTCCGGTGCGGCTGCTTCATGGCATGGCGGACGCAGACGTGCCCTGGGAAACCTCGCTGCGATTGTTGCGTGCGTTGCAATCGCAAGACGCGACGGCGATTTTTGTGGCCGATGGCGACCATCGTCTGTCTACGCCGGCCGACCTTCAAAGGCTGGAGCGGACCCTTGAAAACCTGCTGGCCCTAACCGGTGGGAAGGGTGGCGAGCAGGGCCTTTAAGCCGGCCTCGTAATTCGGGTAGCGAAGGGTGACGCCCAGTTCCCGTTTGATGCGCGCATTTGCCACGCGTTTGTTGTCCGTGTAAAAGCTGCGCGCCATTTCAGAAAGACCGGCGTCTTCAAAGGCGATTTCTGGAGGCGGCGTCACGCCAAGAAGTTTTGCCGCAAAGGCGATGACGTCTTGTGGCGGTGCCGGGCGGTCGTCGCAGACATTGTAGATGCGACCACCCCTGGGCGCGTCCATGGAACGTCGCAGGGTTTCGGCCAGATCGGCGACGTGAATGCGCGAAAAAACCTGGCCCGGTTTGCAGATGCGCCGTGCCCGGCCTTCGCGGAGCACTTCAAGCGCGTTGCGCCCCGGCCCATAGATGCCGGCCAGACGAAAAATATGAACGGGCAAGGCATGGGCCGCGCCAAAGGCTAGCCAGGCCGTCTCCGCATTGGCGCGCCATTCGCTTCGCGGCGTCGTCGGTTGCAGCGGTGTTTCTTCGTCCACCCAGCCGCCGCCATGGTCGCCATAAACGCCGGTCGTCGAGAGATAGCCGATCCAGCGAAGCCCGGGGATGGCCCCTAAAACCTTTTCATGGTGGCGCAGCACCGGATCGCCGTTCGCATCCGGCGGCACGGAGAGCAGAAGATGCGTCACATCGGCAAGATGGTGGTTGGCATTCGCCAGCGGCGCGTCGCCATCGAAGGGCAGCAGAGGAATGCCGGTTTTTTCGCCGGGGGTGGTGGCCTTGCGCGTTGTCCCCTGAATGCGCCAGGCGGTTCCGGCAAGCCGGGCCGCAAGGGCGCGCGCGCTGTAGCCGAAACCGAAACCGAAAAGGTGGTCTTTCAGGCCGGGAGTCTTCTGGTTTTGCATGGGATTCGGCGGCGCGCTCAGAAATCCGGGTCCGCGTAATGCTTCGGGGGTTCGATGCCGGGGATGTGATCGGCCAGCAGCGGACGGAAGGACGGCCGGGATTTGACGCGCGCGTACCAGTCCTTCGCCGGATTGTGCTGTTTCCAGGGGACGTCGCCCAGATAGTCGATGGTTGAAAGATGCGCTGCGGCGGCAATGTCGGCCAGGGAAAACCGGTCGCCGGCAAGCCAGTCGCGGCGGTCCATCAAATAGGTGATGTAATCGAGGTGGTAATGGACGTTTACCAGCCCTGCCCGGATGGCGTTCGAGTCCGGCTCGCCTAGATTAAGAAACCGCTTGGTGACTTTCTCGCCGACAAGATTTTCCGTCACTTCGCGATTGAATTTTGTGTCGAACCAGGCGGAAAGCCTGCGCACTTCGGCGCGCGCCATGGGTGTTTCGCCGATCAGCGGCGGCTCTGGATAGGCTTCGTCCAGATATTCACAAATCGCGTCGCTGTCCGCAATTGCGGTGCCGTCTTCTTCGACCAGCACCGGCACCTGGCCCGCCGGGTTCATGGCAAGGAAAGTGCGCCGCCGCTCCCAGACCCGCTCAACCTGCATCGTGAATTCCAGATTCTTCTCTGCCAACGCGATGCGCGTTTTTCTCGAGAAGGGCGAGAGCCAGAGGTGGTAAAGGGTGCGCATGGCTGAACCTTACCGCAAGCGCATGCGCGATGGGTAGGGCCGCGTGATGGGCGCAGCCGGGCTGTGTCTGGCCGCTATGGCTCAGGCGCTGGCCTGGGTTTCTTCCAGGGTGATCGGATGGTCAAGCCGGTTCAGCATTTCCTTCGGCACGATCTGCCAGAAATGCGGCGCGATCTGTTCCCAGTCGTTCAGCAGGCCTTGGGCGAACCGGGACTGGGTTTGCTGGACATGATCGGCGATGAGGCGTTTTAGGACGTCCTCCCAATGGGTGGTCTGGATCCGCTGGTAAATGACCATCTCGTCGTTGATGTGATGCGATAAATTTCCCGCTTGATCGAAGATGAAAGCCATGCCGCCGGTCATGCCGGCGGCAAAATTGTCGCCGACGCCACCAAGAATAACAACGGTGCCGCCGGTCATGTATTCGCAGCCGTTTGAGCCGCAGCCCTCAATGACTGTTTCGGCGCCGGAGTTGCGAACGGCGAAGCGTTCGCCCGCCTGGCCGGCGGCGAACAAGCGACCGCTGGTGGCGCCGTAGAGAACTGTGTTGCCGACGATCGTGTTCTCGTTCGTCACCAGAGGCGAGGCGGTAAGTGGGCGTACGACGATGGTGCCGCCGGAAAGGCCCTTGCCGACATAGTCGTTCGCATCGCCAAACACTTCGAGCTTCAGCCCCTTGACGGCAAAAGCGCCGAGGGACTGGCCCGCCGTGCCGCGCATGCGCACCGTGATGTGGTCTTCGGCCAGACCTGCCATGCCATAGCGCCGCGTGATCATCGAGGACAGCCGGGTGCCGATGGCGCGCTGGGTGTTGCGAATGTTGTAGGCAAGCTGAACCTTGCCCGATTTTTCCAGCGCCGCGTGGGCATCCTGGACCATGCGCGCATCCAGCGTGTCGGGCACTTCGTTGCGGCCTTTAAGCGAGCAGTGGCGCGGAAACTCGCCCGGGTCTGGCTGGGTGAGAAGGGGGTTGAGGTCCAGGTCGTCGAGATGGGCGCTGCCGCGGCTGACCTGGGCAAGCAAATCCGTGCGCCCGACGACTTCCTCAAGGGAGCGCATGCCGAGAGAGGCCAGAATTTCGCGCACTTCTTCGGCAATAAAGCTGAACAGATTGACGATTTTTTCCGGGGTGCCTTCGAATTTGTTGCGAAGCCGTTCATCCTGGGTGCAGATGCCGACCGGGCAGGTGTTGCTATGGCATTGGCGGACCATGATGCAGCCCATCGCAATGAGGGACGTGGTGCCGACGCCAAATTCTTCCGCCCCCATCATGGCCGCAATGACGACGTCGCGACCGGTGCGAATGCCGCCGTCGGCGCGCAGGCGCACGCGATGGCGCAACCGGTTGAGCGTCAGCACCTGGTTCACCTCGCTCAACCCCATCTCCCAGGGGATGCCGGCATATTTGATGCTGGTCTGCGGGCTGGCTCCGGTGCCGCCGCAATGGCCGGAAATCAGGATGACGTCTGCTTTTGCCTTGGCGACGCCGGCGGCAATCGTGCCGATGCCGTCCTCGGCCACCAGTTTCACGCAAACCCGGGCATGGGAATTGATCTGTTTCAGGTCGTAGATGAGCTGCGCCAAATCTTCGATTGAATAGATGTCATGATGTGGCGGTGGCGAGATCAGCGTGACGCCCGGGGTTGAATGCCGCAGCAAGGCAATTTCTTCCGTCACCTTGAAGCCGGGAAGCTGCCCGCCTTCGCCCGGTTTTGCGCCCTGGGCGATCTTGATTTCGATTTCGTCGCAATTGTTTAAATATTCTGCCGTGACGCCAAAGCGGGCCGAGGCGATCTGTTTGATGACGGAGTTTGCATTGTCGCCATTTGGCAGTGATTGTGCGCGCGCCGGGTCTTCGCCACCCTCGCCGCTGCACGATGCGCCGCCGATCCGGTTCATGGCGATGGCGAGGGTTTCATGCGCTTCGCGTGAGAGGGCACCGTGGGACATGCTGCCGGTTCCAAAGCGTTTGCGAATGTCTGTGATCGATTCGACTTCCTCGACGGGGATCGATTGTCCGATCGGTTTGAAATCCAGAAGGTCGCGCAACTGAATGGGCGGCTGGTGGCGCAGGCCCTCGCTGTATTTCTTGTAGGTGCTGTAGGAATCCGTGGCGACGGCCGTTTGCAGCACATGAATGAGATTGCCGGTGACGGCATGGGCCTCGCCACCATGGCGAACGCTGTAGGAACCGCCGATGGGAAGGGCAACGGTTTCTTCTTCATAGGCGCGGCGATGCAGGAAAAGGGCCTTTGCCTGGATGCCGGAAAGCCCGATGCCGGAAATGCGTGACGTCATGCTGGGGAAAAATTCCGCGACAAGCGCGCGCGACAAGCCAACCGCTTCGAAATTGTAGCCGCCGCGGTACGAGGCGATGACCGAGATACCCATCTTCGACATGACTTTGAGAAGGCCGTTGCCCACCGCTGTTGTATAACGGGCAAGGCATTCTTCCAGCGTCCGGTTTGCAAACAGACCCCGGCGGTGCCGGTCTGCGATCGTTTCAAGGGCAAGGTAGGCGTTGACCGTGGTTGCGCCAACACCAATCAAAACGGCAAAATAATGAACGTCCAGGCATTCACCGGATCGCACGTTCAGGGACGTGAAGGAGCGAAGCTGCTGCTTGACGAGATGGGTGTGCACGGCGCCGGTGGCAAGAATCATCGGAATGGCGGCGTGTTCCGGCCCGACATTCTGGTCGCTCAGGATCACATGAACGATGCCGCCGCGCACGGCATCTTCCGTTTCCTGGCGGATGCGCGTCAACGCATTCTGAAGCGCGTTTTCGCCGTCCTTGATCGGGAAGGTGCAGTCGATTTCGATGGCGTCCTTTCCCATGTGGGCGCGGACGGCTTCAAACTCGGCGTTGGACAAGACGGGCGATTCAAGTTCCAGATGCCGGGTTTGTCCTTCGTTTGCCTCGAGCAGATTTCCCAGATTGCCAAGTCGCGTCTTCAGCCCCATGACCCGGCGCTCGCGCAGGCTGTCGATCGGCGGGTTGGTGACCTGGCTGAATCGCTGCCGGAAATAGTGGTGCAGGCCCCGATAGTGATCGGAAAGCACGGCAAGGGGGGCGTCGTCGCCCATGGAGCCGGTCGCTTCCTTCGCGTCTTCGGCCATGGGGTGAAGCAGAAGTTCGATTTCTTCCAGGGTGAAGCCAAACGCGGCCTGGTGGGTGCGCAGGGCCTCGTGTGTGTAGGTGCTTTTCTCGGGCGCGGCGCTTTTGACCAAGGTGTCGGATTTGATGATATTTTTTAGCCACTTTCCGTAGGGATGTTCTGCTGCCAGCATGTCGCGGAGTTCGCGGTCATGATAGAAGCGCCCCTCGTCCAGATTGATGCCGATGATCTGGCCGGGGCCAACGCGTCCCTTTTCCACAACTTCGGATTCATCCGCCCACACCATGCCGGCCTCGGAACCGACGATAAGCAGACCATCGCCGGTAATCGTGTAGCGCAGCGGGCGAAGGCCGTTGCGGTCCATGCCGGCGATGACCCACCGCCCGTCCGTTGCGGTGACGGCTGCCGGTCCGTCCCATGGTTCGGAGATGCAGTTGCAGTAATGGAAAAGTTCCCGATGCTTTTGCGGCAGGATAGTCTTGTTCGACCACGAATCCGGAATCATCACGACTTTTGCGAGCGGCGCCGTTCGTCCGGACCGAACCAGCAGCTCAAAGACGGCATCGAGCGCGGCCGAATCCGAGCTTCCTGGCGGGACGACTGGCTTGAGGGCTTCGATGTGTTCTGCGAAGCGATCGGATTTCATGCGCGCTTCGTGAACGCGCATCCAGTTGATGTTTCCGCGTAGCGTATTGATCTCGCCATTGTGGGCAAGCATGCGAAACGGCTGTGCGAGCGGCCAGGTTGGAAACGTGTTTGTCGAATAGCGCTGGTGGTAGATTGCAAAGCGCGAAATGAAGCGCTTGTCGAGCAGGTCCGGATAAAAATTTGTTAGCTGTTCGGCCAGGAACATGCCTTTGTAAATAATAGAGCGGCAGGAAAGCGAGCAGAAGTAGAAGTCGTTGATATGCTCTTCCTCAAGCACGCGCTTTTCGATCTTGCGGCGAATGACATAGAGGTCCAGCTCAAACTGATCGGTGTCGACGCCGCGCGAATTGGCGATCATGATCTGCTCGATTTCCGGGCGTGCCGCGTTCGACTTTTCGCCGATGACGGAGGCATCGAGCGGCACCTGCCGCCAGCCATAGATGCGATAGCCGAAGGCCAGAATCTCGGCCTCGACGACGGCGCGGCAGGCTTCCTGTGCGGTCAGGCTGGTTTTGGGAAGAAAGACCATGCCAACAGCAAGGCGTCCCTTTTCCGGCCGGTGACCGGTGCGCGCGATGTGCTCTTTAAAAAATTCCTGAGAGATTTCGACATGGATGCCGGCACCATCCCCCGTCTTGCCATCGGCATCGACGGCACCACGGTGCCACACGGCCTTGAGCGCGCTGATCCCCGCTTCGACGACGCTGCGCCGGGGCTTGCCATCAATGGAGGCAACCATGCCGACGCCACAGGCATCGTGCTCCTGATCGGCGCGGTAAAGGCCTGTAGCTTCAAGGTGGGCTGCGTTTGTCCGCCACGCGTCAACGAAGCGTTGGCCGGAATTCTTTTTTTGCAAACTCGGATCCTTCTTCATTTCAGGCGCTCGCCGCAAGTTTCTTGGCGGGCCAGTCTTCGCCCGCCGCTTTTGCCTGGAGATAGGCGTCGATGTTTTCGGCGGCATCGCGCCCGTCGCGGATTCCCCACACGACAAGCGACGCGCCGCGGACAATGTCGCCAGCGGCAAAAACACTTTCGAGATTGGTCATCATCGTGCGGTAATCGATGGTGATCGTGCCCCAGCGATTGACTGCCAATTCCGGCGCACCGAAAAGGGCGGGGACTTCTTCAGGGTCAAAGCCGAGGGCCTTGATGACGATGTCCGCGTCCATGGAAAATTGCGAACCGGTGATCGGTTGCGGCGTTTGCCGCCCGGTTGCGTCCGTATCGCCAAGATGCATGCGGCTGGCGCGGACGCTGGCGACGGTGTCGTCGCCAAGGAAGGCCACCGGTGCCGAAAGCCAAAGGAATTCGACGCCTTCTTCTTCGGCATGTCGCACTTCGCGTTCGGAGCCGGGCATGTTCTTGCGGTCGCGTCGATAGAGGCATTTTACGGATTGGGCATCCTGGCGAATGGCTGTGCGGACGCAATCCATTGCCGTATCGCCACCGCCGATAACGACGATGTTTTTGCCGCTGGCGTTCAGCGTGCCGTCGTCGAAAAGCGGCACATTGTCGCCAAGTCCCTTGCGGTTGCTGGCCGTTAAATAATCGAGGGCCTGCTGGACGCCACCCAGGCCGGCGCCAGGAAGGGCGATGTCGCGTGCTTTGTAGACGCCCGTTGCGATGAGGATTGCGTCATGGCGCTGTTGGAGCTCCGGGAGGCTGGCGTCGCGGCCCACCTCGAAATTGCAATGGAACACGATCTTGCCTTCGGCGAGAAGCTTGACGCGCCGTTCGACAATCCATTTTTCAAGTTTGAAACTGGGAATGCCATATACGAGCAGGCCCCCGATCCGGTCGTAACGATCGTAGACATGCACCTGATACCCTTTGCGCCGCAATTGTTCTGCAGCGGCAAGGCCGGCCGGCCCGCCGCCGATGATGCCGACGGATTGCTTGCGCTCCAGCCTCGGCGCTGGCGGTTTGACGAGGCCCATCTCGAAGGCGGTGTCCGTGATGTGTTTTTCGACCGCGCCGATGGTAACGGAGCCGAAACCCTTTTCGATGACGCAATTGCCTTCACACAACCGGTCCTGGGGGCAGATGCGGCCGCAAATCTCGGGCAGGTTGTTGGTCGCGGAGGAAAGCGCGTATGCCTCCTCAAGCCGGCCCTCTGCGGTCAGTTTCAGCCAATCGGGAATGTTGTTCGAAACCGGGCAGTGGATCTGGCAGAAGGGCACGCCGCATTGCGAGCAGCGCCCGGCCTGTTCAACGGCCTTTTCTGAATCATAGGGGCCGAAGATTTCCTGGAAATCATGCCGCCGATCATCGGCCTCCCGCTTGGCCGGCATGCGTTGGGCCGTGTTGATAAATTTGAGCATGCGTTGGGCCATTTGGTGCGGTCTCCGTCCCTTTGGTGTTGCGATGGCTTAATCCCTGGCCGGGCTTGCGCGGATGGGCACTGGGACGCGAAGGCCATAGAGGGACGCTCATGGCCATGGGTGTGCGAAGGTTGAAAAGAGGAAGGCGAATTATGTCAATATTATTTACCTACTGCAAGGAAATCTACCGGATGACACGTAAAACCATCGGGGGCCCACTGTATATTGGAGAATTTAGTACACAAACAGGACTATTTTTTCCATTTTTCGGAAGAAACATAAGCGAGCAGCTTTTTGCCTATCTTGATGACAGGGGATGCCTCATGGTGATGCGGCGTCACAAGGGGGATAGATCGCCTTGATTTTATTGCATATCGTCATGCTTTCCCTTGTCCAGGGGATCACTGAATTTCTTCCTATCAGTTCCCAGGCCCATTTGATCCTGGCCTCCAAGGGGTTGGGCTGGCCGGACCAGGGGCTGTTGATCGACGTTGCCCTTCATATCGGTACCCTGGCGGCGGTGCTGGTCTATTGCTGGCGGGATGTCTGGCGGATGGCGCGGGGCCTGGGCCAGGCTTTTGGCGGCACGGTTGATGCGGGTGCCCGTCTTGGCCTGCAGGTGATTTTGGCGACGCTGCCGGTGGTGGTGGCCGGCTATTTCCTGATCGATCAGGTGGTCCATTTCCGCGACCCGCTGGTCATCGGCTGGACGACCCTTGTTTTTGGCGTTTTGCTCTACTTGGCCGACCGTTTTGGCCTTCGCGTTCGCCGGGTTGAACATATGGGTTTTGCCGGGGCCTTTGCCATCGGCCTGGCCCAGGTCTGTGCGCTGGTACCGGGCACCAGCCGTTCCGGTGTGACGATGACGGCGGCCCGGATGCTTGGCTTTGAGCGTGAAGAAGCGGCGCGGTTTTCGCTGCTTCTCGCCATTCCGGCAATCCTTGGTGCCGGGACCCTGGAAGGGATGCATCTTTATGAAATGGAGAATGTGCAGCTGACTCAGGATGCGTTTCTCGGCGCCGCCCTCGCCTTTGTTACGGCGCTTGGGGCCATTTCCCTGATGATGCGGTGGCTGCGGCGCGCCAATTTCACGCCCTTTGTCTTGTACCGGGTGGTGCTGGGCGCAGGCCTTCTGGCCTTTGTTTATTGGGGAATTTTGCCGAGCGACCTGTTTTAAGCCGCAACCTGTCTGAAACCAGCGGTCTTAAACCTGCCGGCTCCAAGCCGTTGTTTCAGGCGCGGTGGGTCTTGCCGCCACCGGGGCGAAAACGGGCAAGCTGGTTCGGCAACGCAATCTCAAGAGGCGTCGGCGCAATTCCCAGATCGGCAAAGCCTTTCACCGACCGGCTGACGACGTTGTCGTTTTCCAGCAGGCGGATTTGATCGCGCGTAAGCGGCGGTACGGGCAGGAATTCCAGAAAAAATGCCGCCAGCCGCGCGACCGCGAAGGGCACAGGTAGCAACGCGCGCCGCCGTTCGATGGTTTTCAGGATCGCTTCCATCAACGCCCGGAAGGTATAGGTTTCGGGCCCGCCAAGTTCGATGATTTCGCCGTCATGACCGTCCAGGGCGCAGGCAATCGCGTCGGCGACGTCCCAGACGGCGACCGGCTGCAGGCGTGTCTTGCCGCCGCCGATCAGGGGAAGAAAGGGGGCGAGGCAGGCCATCGCCGCAAAACGGTTAAAAAACAGGTCCTCCGCTCCAAAAATAACGCCCGGCCGTAGCAGCACGGCTTTTGGAAAGGCAGCGCGGACCGCCGTTTCGCCGGCCGCTTTCGTTTGCGCATAGTGCGACGCCGCCTTTGGATCGGCGGCAAGGGAGGAAATCTGTATGAGGGTGGGCGTTTTTGCTTCCCTGGCCGCCGCAGCAATGCGCTCGGCCCCTTCGACATGGACGGCGCGGAAGGTCTGGTGCCCACGCTCAAAGAGGATGCCGACGAGGTTGATCACGGCGTCCGCGCCCTGGACGGCGCGGGCCACCGATGCGTCGTCGCGTATGTTTGCCTGTACGGGGACGATCTGGCCGACATCGCCAAGCGGCGTCAGAAATGCGGCGGCTTCCGGGTTGCGGACGGCAACGCGCACGCGTGCGCCGCTTGCCGCCAGTCGCCTGACGACGTAACGACCGAGAAAGCCGGAACCGCCGAAAACGGTGATGACGCGTGTTGTTCTGAACCCGACTGTCATAAACCCATCCCGTTCTTTGGAAAAAGTGCCCTGTGGCGCATTTCTTTTCTTTTCAGCCACGTACCTATTATATATGAACACGCGAGGCAACGGCGGCAAACGCCAGCGCTGCCCAGGTGGCGGAATTGGTAGACGCGCTAGCTTCAGGTGCTAGTGGCCGTAAGGTCGTGGAAGTTCGAGTCTTCTCCTGGGCACCATTTTTACAGGGATCGTCGGATCCCATTCTTTTCACGCACATGTCTCCCGTTGGAAGGTGGCCGTCCGGGGGACAATGAACCGGGGCAATAAGCCGGGGGACAATGGAATGAGCATCGAACTACATAAGGGCGATCTGCCCGACGGCCTGGATTTTGGCGAATGCGTCGCCATTGATACGGAAACCCTTGGCCTGCGTCCACACAGGGACCGGCTGTGCCTGGTGCAGCTTTCCGCAGGCGACGGCAATGCGCATCTCGTCCAATTCGCAAAAGACACGTATGACGCGCCAAATCTGAAAAGAATCCTCGCCGATAAGAACGTAACGAAGATTTTCCATTTTGGCCGTTTCGATCTGGCCATCCTTCAGCGTTATCTCGGCGTTCTTGCTGAGCCGGTCTTTTGCACGAAAATCGCGTCGCGTCTTGCGCGCACCTATACGGACCGTCACGGGTTGAAGGACATTTGTCGCGAGTTGTTGAGCGTGGACATATCAAAGCAGCAGCAATCCTCGGATTGGGGCGCGGCGGAATTGACCCAGGCGCAGCGGAATTATGCGGCGTCCGATGTGCTTTACCTGCACCAGCTTCGCGAGAAACTCCTTGAGATGCTGACGCGGGAAGGGCGCCTTGGGCTTGCGGAGGCCTGTTGCAGTTTTCTGCCTTCCCGGGCCTTGCTTGACCTGGCTGGGTGGGCGGATGAGGATATTTTCCACCACTAGTTCCACCTGCTGGTTTCACCGCCAGGCGGCCATTGATTTCGGCACCGGTCCTGGTCGTATGGCATTGATTTTTCAGGCGTTCAGGGCCATACTCGCCACGTTTTTATGCGTCTAGAGGGAAGTATGAAAGCTAAGACAAAGCCGGACAGCACCCCGGACGGTCTTGCCGCCGCGCGCCGCGTGTTTGCGATGGAAGCGGAAGGCATCTCGCGCTTTGCTGCCTCGCTTGGGCAGGAATTTACGGACGCGCTCGATCGGCTGGCTGCCGTAACGGGGCGCGTCGTCGTGACCGGCATCGGCAAAAGCGGCCATATCGCGCGCAAGATTGCTGCTACCCTGGCGTCTGTCGGGACGCCGGCTTTTTTCGTGCATCCGGCCGAGGCCAGCCACGGAGACCTCGGCATGATTACGCCGAAGGATGCCGTGCTTGCCCTTTCGAATTCCGGCGAAACCAAGGAACTTGCCGACCTTCTTGCCTATACGCGGCGCTTCGCCATTCCATTGATTGCGGTGACGGGGAAGGCGAATAGTTCGCTGGCTGAAACGGCGGACGTGACGTTGCTGTTGCCGGGTGCGCCGGAAGCCTGCCCATTTGGGCTGGCGCCGACGACGTCGACAACGGTGATGCTGGCGCTTGGGGATGCCCTGGCCGTGGCTCTGCTTGAACGCAAGGGCTTTACAGCCGATGCGTTTCAGGTGCTTCACCCCGGCGGGCAATTGGGGCGCAATCTGCTTCGGGTTTCCGATGTGATGCATGGGGGTGAAAAAATCCCCCTGGTTGATCGGGACGCGCCGATGGCTGATGCCTTGCTCACCATGACAATGTGCAGCTTCGGCTGCATCGGCGTCTTGCAAAACGACGTTAAACTTATCGGTATTATCACCGATGGCGATTTGCGGCGGCACATGGGCGATCTTCTTGAGAAGACGGCGGCGGACGTGATGACGGGGAACCCGAAGACGATCCGCCCGAACGCGCTGGCGGCAGAGGCGCTCGGCTATATGAACGCGAAGACGATCACGAGCCTTTTCGTGGTTGAGGATGCCCGACCGGTGGGCATTCTCCATATTCACGATTGCCTGCGCGCCGGCATTGCCTAAACGAAAGCGGCCAGCCTTTGCCAAGGCCAAAGGTGACGGTTTTTCGTCCCTGCGCGTGGCGCGTGCGGGGGAGAATTTGTGGAGTGGCAGGGCATGAAACGGTTGAGCCGCCGGATGCGGCGCCTGGGTCGCGCGGGTCGTCTGAGCCGTCTGGACCGGTTGCGCGGCCCACGTGATTTATCAGGCATCCGCCCCCATGCACGCCGCGGTCGGTATGTAGGCATATTGAAATTGCTGTTGCCGGCCATTGCGGCGGTTCTTATTGCGCTTGTCGCGTTTTGGCCGCAGCTTCGCGATCGCACCAATGAATTCCGGGTGCAATTCGTTACCATCGGTTCAGAAGAGGCAGAGACCGTTCAGATGATCAACCCACGTTTCCTAGGCCTTGATAAGGCTGATCGGCATTACACGATTACGGCAGGTCGGGCGATACAGATGGACGACGGGCGTATCAATCTTGAAAACCCGAGGGGCGACATGGTGCTTGCGGGTGGGGCGTGGGTTGTGGTTTCAGGCAATACGGGCACCTATTACAAGGCGCGCCAAGTGCTGGACCTGGTGGGGAACGTCAATCTCTACCATGATTCGGGGTATGAATTTCATACTGAGAAGGCCAGCATCAACCTTCAGGAAGGAACGGCGGCGGGCGATATGCCGACAACGGGTCAGGGGCCTGCCGGCCATGTTCAGTCCGAGGGCTTTCGAATTTTTGATCAAGGTGATCGCGTCCACTTCACCGGCAAGGCCCGGCTGATTCTTTATGGCGAGGAAGGGACGGCCGTCCAATGATGCAAAAACCGTTTCTTGCAAAAACCGTTCTTGCGGCTTTCTTCCTTCTGGCAGCAGCTATTGCGCCTGCGGTGGGGCAGGGGTTGAGCATGGGCGGCGGCAAGGACGACGGCCCGATCGAGATTACGGCCGATGACGGCATCGAATGGTGGCAGAAAAAACTGCTCTACATTGCGCGCGGCAATGCGAAGGCGCATCGCGGCGAGGTGGATCTTTTCGGGGATAAACTGACGGCCCATTACCGGCTGGATGCGGCTGGGGATCGGGAAATCTGGCGCCTGGATGCCTTGGGCAATGTGCGCATTGTCTCGCCAAGCGAGCAGGCCTATGGCGACAAGGGCGTCTATGACGTCGACAAGGGCATCCTTGTTCTGACCGGCAAAGTGCGGCTGGACACACCGCAGGAACGTGTGACGGCGAACAAAAGCCTCGAATATTGGGCAAATAAAAACATGGCGATTGCGCGTGGCGATGCCCTTGCCATTCGTGACGACCGCCGGTTGCGCGGGGACGTTCTGGTTGCCTATTTCAGCCCGCCGGACGCACAGGGCAAACGCAAACTGCGTCGCCTTGAAGCCTATCAAAACGTTCACGTTTCGACGCCGAGCGAAATTGTCCGTGGTGATCGCGGCATCTACAACGTTGAAAGCGGTATCGCGACGATTATTGGATCGGTTAAGATCACGCGCGGCGACGATCAGATGAATGGCGACTATGCCGAAGTGGACATGAAAAGCGGCGTCAGCCGGATGTTGCGTAGCCCGAAGGGCAGCGGCGGTCGCGTGAAAGTGTTGCTGAAGCCTTCAAAAAGCGAGAAAAAAACCCAGAACCCGCTCCAGCGTTAGGAAGATTTTAAACCAAAATGGCGCAAACCAAGGCCATGAAAAAAGAAAAAAAGACCGGGGATGCTCCACGGCTTGTCGCGGACAACACCGGGCTTCGGGCTGTTAAGATTGGCAAGCGCTTCAAGAAGCGGCCGGTGCTGCGCGATGTCAGCCTCCACGTGCAGCGGGGCGAAGCGGTTGGGCTTCTGGGGCCGAACGGTGCCGGCAAGACAACCTGCTTTCACATTATTACCGGGCTGATTACGCCGGATTACGGGCGCATTTTTCTGGACGGCGAAAGCATCGGGGAACTTCCCATGTACCGCCGGGCGCGGTTGGGTGTCGGTTATTTGCCGCAGGAGATGTCGATCTTTCGCGGGCTTTCCGTCGAAGACAACATTCGTGCCGTTCTTGAGGGGGTCGAGCCGGCCCGCGAGGCCCGCGAGACGATCCTGGAGGATCTGCTGGCGGAATTTTCGATTACCCATTTGCGGCGCACACCGGCGCTGGCGCTTTCCGGTGGTGAGCGGCGGCGTGTCGAAATTGCCCGTGCCTTGGCATCGCAACCCAGTTTCATTCTTTTGGACGAGCCGCTGGCTGGCATTGATCCGATCGCCGTTGGCGACATTCGCGACCTTGTTGCCCATCTGAAAGACCGCGGGATCGGTGTTCTGATTACGGATCATAATGTTCGTGAGACTCTTGAAATTGTGGACCGCGCCTACGTTCTTCACGATGGCATGGTCTTGATGGAAGGGTCGCCTTCCGAAATCGTCGCGCATGAAGATGTGCGACGGGTCTATCTTGGAGAGCGGTTCAGTCTTTAACCTTTGGCAGTCGCCATGGCATTGACCCAACGCCTCAATCTTCGGCAATCGCAATCCCTCGTCATGACGCCGCAATTGCAGCAGGCGATCAAGCTTCTGCAATTATCGAATCTCGAACTCACGACCTTTCTTGAAGCGGAAGTGGAACGCAATCCGCTGCTGGAATTCGATGATGGCGGCACGGATTTGCAACCGGCAGCGCCCGAGGAAGGGGCGTCCCCGACTGAAGTCTCCGAGGGCGCACCGTTGGAGGGCGATTTCACGGAAAATTGGGAAGGGGCCGGCAATGAAGATGGCCCGGATCTGAGCGGTTCCTGGGGCAGCGGCCAGGGCGGAAGCTACGGCGGCGACGCGCCGGGTCTTGAACAGACGCTGCCCGGGAAAATCAGCCTGCGGGAACATCTTCTTGGACAATTGAACGTCGATCTGCACAACCCCATCGACCAGGCGATTGGGCACCAGCTTATCAATCTTCTCGATGAATCCGGCTATTTTGCCGGCTCGCTTGAAGACGTTGGCGAACTGCTTGGCTGCGACAACGCACGCGTGATCGAGACGTTTCACATCATGCAGGGTTTCGATCCGTCGGGAATTTTTGCGCGGGATTTAAAAGAATGTCTCGCCCTTCAATTGCGCGAGCGTGACCGGTTGGACCCGGCGATGGAATGCATGCTTGCGCATCTTGACCTGTTGGCGCGCCACGAGACG
The DNA here is from genome assembly GCA_002746255.1 of Rhodospirillaceae bacterium. Taxonomy (NCBI): domain Bacteria; kingdom Pseudomonadati; phylum Pseudomonadota; class Alphaproteobacteria; order Rhodospirillales; family Rhodospirillaceae; species Rhodospirillaceae bacterium. The sequence continues at coordinate 31,901 of NVWO01000032.1, forward strand.
GACCGGCTTATGAAGCTTTGCCAGGTGGACAGGGAAGATCTGGTCGACATGATTGCGGAAATTCGCTCGCTGGACCCGAAACCGGGGCTGGTTTTCGATACGGCGGTGGCCCAGGCCGTCGTTCCGGACGTGCTTATGCGCCCGCAGCGCGCCGGCGGCTGGCTTGTCGAGCTCAACGTCGAAACCCTCCCAAGGGTTCTCGTCAACAACGCCTACCATCAACGGGTCAGCGCGGAGGCACAAAAAAAGGAAGAAAAGGAATACATCTCCGAACGGTTTCAATCGGCAAACTGGCTGGTGAAATCCCTGCACCAGCGGGCCACGACAATCCTGCGCGTCGCAAGCGAGATTGTTCGTCAGCAGGACGCTTTTTTTCGCCATGGCGTCCAGTATCTGCGCCCCCTCGTGCTGCGCGATATTGCCGACGTTATCGACATGCACGAAAGTACGGTAAGCCGCGTGACGACGAATAAATTTCTTCTTACGCCGCGTGGCGTTTACGAGTTGAAATATTTCTTTACGGCGGCGATTGCTGGAACCGATGGCAGCAAGACCCATTCCGCCGAGGCGGTCCGCCAGCGCATCAAGGCGCTGATCGATGCCGAGACGCCGGATCAGGCATTTTCTGATGACAAGATCGTCGAGATTCTGAAGGCCGATGCCATCGACATTGCCAGACGAACCGTTGCAAAATACCGGGAAGCCCTTGGAATCCCGTCTTCTGTTCAGCGGCGGCGTCAGAAGCGGTCAACGCTGTAGCGGGGCCTATTGACTTGGCGTGGGGCCGGTCCTATCGTCCCGCCGCGCGTAAAGGCACCATGCTTCAAGGGCATGGCAATCGGATTGCCTGAATCCCAATCACTGCTAGGGATCGGTGCTGTAAGGCACCCTGAACCAATTATGGAAATTGCGGATCTAATCACGCCGGAAAGCGTGATCCTTGGCCTGCGGGCAACCAGCAAGAAACAGGTCTTGCAAGCGATTTCTCACAGGGCGGCCTCGCTTGTCGGGTTGCATGAGCGTGCGATTTTTGATGTGCTGCTTGAGCGTGAAAAGCTGGGCACGACCGGCGTCGGTGCCGGCGTGGCCATTCCCCATGGCAGGCTTGGTGGTCTGGATACGCTGATTGGTGTCTTCGCCGTTCTGGAAAAGCCAATCGATTTTGAAGCGATCGACGAGCGTTCTGTTGATCTGATTTTTATGCTGCTGGCTCCTGAAGCGGCGGGTGCCGATCATTTAAAGGCACTGGCGCGAATTTCCAGGCTTTTGCGGGACGAGGCGATCTGCGCGAAGCTTCGCGGTTCCGACACGACGGAGGCGATTTACGCGTTTCTTGTCGGCGTGGACGGGGCCGATGGCGGCTAGGCAGGCACGCGCCAAGCTGACGATGGGTGAGGCGACAAAAAAGGCGGGAGCTTTCGCCCCCGCCCGATAGATTGCCCGCTTTGTCCGTTCTGCCTTGCATTTAGGGAATGCCTGGCAGGAATGTTGGTCGGGCTATTTCTTCCTTAGGGAATTTCCGGAAATTTTTTACGCGGGTCTTCGCCCCTATCAATGGATGCTGACGAGGTGCATGTCGTTTTCCAGGATGGCTGCATGGGCAAGGTTAAGGGCGTGCATCACGGCGAGCTGCGTGCCGTCGGCGGCATGGACGGCAAAGCCCTTTGCCCCCTCTGCATCGATGGGGACAGGGCGCACATAAGCGATTTGCTGCAAGCCCAGGGAGGTAAAGTCACTTCCTGAAAGCTGCCGTAATTCTTCGTTCCCGTTTGTCATCTTTTTTTGTCCTATTCTGCTGTTGCCGTTTCCGTCCGCAGGTTCACCGTCTGGGGTGGCGCCGTACGGTCCTCGCGGATGGAAATCCTGCGGGTACGGCTTTCGACGTTCGGGCGAACCAGGTCAATGTGCAGAAGGCCGTTGTCGTAAGACGCGTCCGTCACCTCAATGCCCTCGGCAAGTACGAACCGCCTTTGGAATTTGCGCGTCGCGATGCCCTGATGATGGAAGGCGCGAGCCGTGTCGGCGTCCTTCTGTTCGCCTGCAATGACCAATTCATTGTCCTCGATGGCTGTGCTCAGATCCTTTACGCCGAAACCGGCAACGGCAAGGGTGATGCGCAGCCCGCCATCCTCCAGCTGTTCGATGTTGTAAGGCGGGTAGCCGTCATTTGCGGCCTTTGTCACGCGATCCAGGGTGCGCTCGAATTGATCGAAACCAAGCAAAAAGGGGCTGTTAAAAAGCGAAAAACGAGTCATTTGCACTCTCCTCATGCCGTCTTTTCGTGCGGCTTCCCCGAAGCGGAGCCCGTCGCACGGCGGCACAGCTGTGGGTCCGGCACTCCGGCACCCGGTGTCGGCGGCCCGGTTGGCACCGCCATTTCTTTGGCTGGTTTTTATCTGGGGAGGGCGGCAAAAAAATCAAGAGGGCGGGGATGGTGGAGCCAGTCGGAATCGAACCGACGACCTCTACAATGCCATTGTAGCGCTCTCCCAACTGAGCTATGGCCCCGAATGCCCGTTTTGCGGCGGGCTGGTCCGGCCCGGCGCGGTGGCAGGGTGGGGGCTTGGGCAGGCAAGAGCAAGGAAAAAAACGAGGCCGGTTTGGGGGTGTGTTTTTTTGCGCTCTGCATGGCCCAATGGCAGTGGGTGGCACCGCGCCATCCCGAAATCCTGGAATAAGACCAACTTGCAGCGGGTTCAATGGGGCTCGAATCCGGTCATGAAAAGACGTAACCTGACGGGTGCGTTGCGTGCCTGCTCTTTTCATTCGGGGGGGATGTCATGTCGGCGAATTCCAAGATTCTTTCTACTTTCCTTGCCATTATTTTCTTCGCGGTTGTTTCCGCGCCTGCTTTTTCCGAAGAAGTGGCCGAAGGAACCGTCATCGACGCTGCCAACCTGAACAAGTTGTCGAGCCAGACCTTCGAGGGCGAAACGATAGCAAGCCTGTTGCCGAAGACGATTCAAGCCTGGATCCGGGAGCGAGGACTGAAGATCGAGCTTGTGCACACGACGCCCTATCCCAAGGATCCAAAGTTGATGGCATGGACCGAGAAAAACCGGACAGCCGTCAAACTGAACAGTAAAACGAAGAAGGTTCAGGGGTGGCAGGCGGGCATTCCTTTCCCCGATATCGATCCAGACGACCCGGATGCCGCCATCAAGATTGTCTACAACATGTATTACGGGAAACCGCGCGGCGACAGTCAGGATCTGTCGAAGGTGTGGACGATTTTTGTGAATGGCAAAGACGGCGTTGAACGCTCCCGCCACGAACGGATTGTCCGGGTCTTCATGAAAGGGCTGTTGCGTCACGAGGAAGGTCCGGTTCTTGGAGATGGAAATATCCTCGAAAAACGGGTCGGCATCCTCTTGAGTCCGCAGGATCAACGGGGCGAAGGGTCGTACCTCGTTCGGTACGACGACGGTCGACTCGATGACATCATCGCCTATCCGGTCAAGACGCGGAAAGTCCGCCGGATTTCTGGCGGCACCTGGATGGATCCCTCGCCGCCTACGGATTTCGTCGGCGACGACTTCGTCATCGCCAGTGCCTTTCCAGCCTGGTATCAGAGCTACAGGCTTCTTGCGAAGAAGAAGATTCTGGTCGTAGCCAACTCACAGAATCCGAACTGGAGGCCGTACAAAACCGGTGACAAACATCCCAGTTTCGATCTCAAGCATCCGCCCTACTGGAATCCGACGGACAAATGGGAGCCGCGTGAGGTCTACGTCGTGGAGGCGATTCCTCCGGAAAATCATCCTTACGGGAAGAAGATCCTTTATATCGATGCCGACAACTGGAACCCGTACATCGGAGAATATTACGACAACGAAGGGGCATACTGGAAAATAGCGATCCTTTCCTACCGCCTTTTTCAACTAAAGGATGATCCCGAGGCGTGGATTGTTTGGCCCCCATGGTCCGTAAACGTGGATTGGCAGCGAAACCATGCGACGATCGTCTTGGATGACAGCGCCCTTGAGGGGTACGCTTTTAACTCCGGTGTGCAGCCGAAAGACCTCAACGTTCAATTCATCATAAAGGAAGGGAAGAAAAACTAAGCCCGCCTACCCATCCTCGATCCGGATTGGTGCCTTAATTATTTTTGTTCCATCTTCGGGCTTGTTCCCCAATTCGGCGGTAGGATCAAGCCGGTCTTCGGCATCTTTTGGATTGTCCAATAGGATTTTCTTAATGGAGCCGCGCATCGCTTGGGGCAATGGGATGCTTTTTTTGCCCTGCATGGCACCGGGGCTTTCAGATGTGGTAGAAATTTCTGGAATCTCTGCTTCACCCGAGGCCCGTCATGCGCCCACTTCAATCCGCTGCTGCCGATCCGCTGCACGGCACCATCCCCGTTCCGGGCGATAAATCTATTTCGCACCGGGCGCTTCTGCTGGGTGCCATGGCCATTGGCGAGACCGAGATCAAAGGCCTTTTGGAAGCGGACGACGTTCGGCGAACGGCGGCGGCCCTGCGCGCATTGGGGGTCGAAATCACCAGAGATGGCGAAGGGGTCTGGCGGCTTTACGGCGTTGGCGTTGGCGGGTTTGCCGAGCCGGATGGTGTGCTCGATTTCGGGAATTCCGGCACCGGCACACGGCTTCTGGCCGGGCTGCTTGCGACGCATCCGTTTACAAGCTTTCTCACCGGTGACGCTTCGTTGCGGCGGCGCCCAATGGGCCGGATCGTCCGGCCCTTGACGTCGATGGGCGCGCGCTTCGTCAGCCGTTCCGGTTTGCGCTTGCCGATGGCCATCATCGGGGCGACCACGCCGGTGCCGATTTCCTATACGCTTCCCGTTGCCTCCGCCCAGGTAAAATCAGCGGTGCTGCTGGCCGGGCTGAACGCGCCGGCTACGACGCGCGTTGTCGAGCCCACGCCGACGCGCGATCATACCGAACGCATGCTGCGTCATTTTGGCGTCCCGATTCGTATTTCCGAAGCCCCGGACGGTGGCCGCATCATTGATCTGGATGGGCAGCCGGAAATAACGGCGCGCAGGCTTTCGGTGCCGGGTGACCCGTCTTCGGCCGCTTTTCCCGCCATGGCGGCGGTGCTCGTTCCCGGTTCGGACATCACGCTCCACGGTCTTGGAACCAACCCCCTGCGGACCGGGTTTTATGAGACGCTTGAGGAAATGGGGGCGAGCCTTGACTGGCAGAACTCGCGCGAGGAAGGGGGCGAGCCGGTCGCCGATCTGCGCGTGACGTCTTCTTCGCTTGTCGCCGTTGAGGTGCCGGGGTCGCGCGCGCCTTCCATGATTGACGAATACCCGATCCTGGCTGTGGCGGCGGCAGCAGCGAAAGGCACAACGGTCCTGAACGGCCTTGGCGAATTGCGCGTCAAGGAAAGCGACCGGCTGGCCGCGATTGCCGATGGCCTTCGGGCCTGCGGCGTTGAGGTGGAGGAAGGCCGGGACCATCTGGCAATCCATGGCACCGCCGGGCGCTTGCCTGGCGGCAGTTGTGTGCGTACCCAAATGGATCATCGGATCGCCATGGCATTTCTTACCTTTGGCATGGCGTCGGAACGGCCCGTTCAGATCGACGATGGCGGCATGATCGAAACCAGTTTTCCGGGCTTCGTCGACCAGATGAATGGGATCGGCGCACAGATTGCTGACGCAGGAAAAGAAACGTGACGGGGGTGTCACCTGTCATCGCCGTTGATGGGCCGGCAGCGGCAGGAAAAGGCACCCTGGCCCGCCGCCTGGCCGAGGCGCTGGATTTTGCCCATCTCGATACCGGCCTCCTTTATCGGGCAATCGGTCTGGCGTTGCTTGATGGCGGCCAAGACCCTTCCGATGAGGTGGCAGCCGTCGCTGCTGCTGAAAAAATGGCGGAATATGACCTTGGAAATCCGGATTTGCGGCAGGAGCGCGTCGCGGCGGCGGCGACAAAATTGGCTGTATTCCAAGCAGTTCGAGGGCATTTGTTGCGGTTTCAGCGCGATTTTGCCGCCCGGCCGCCAGGGGGCAAAAAAGGGGCCGTCGTCGAAGGTCGGGATATTGGCACCGTCGTTCTCCCCGGGGCACCCTGTAAGCTTTTTCTTACGGCCAGTCTGGAAGCGCGGGCGGAGCGGCGGCTTAAGGAGTTGCGGGAACGGGGCACGGAGAGTATAGGTATCAGCCGGATTTTGAAGGAAATGCGCGAGCGCGATGCGCGCGACCAAAATCGGGCTGTTGCGCCGCTTTGCCCTGCGGAAGGCGCGGTGATTATTGATACGACCGAGCTTGATGCGGATGCTGCCTTCAAAGCAGCGATGGAAATCATTCGATCGCTGCGGTCATTGATTGGCCAAGGTCTGATCGATAAGAAGTAACCCTGACGGAAGATGCCTGGTCGAGGCGTACCGTTACGAAGTAGGAGAAGAAGTTACGTGCTGGAAAGTTCTATAGCTGGGGATCAGCTTCCCGTTACGGGAGAAAGCTTTGCCGCCCTTCTAGACGAATCGTTGGGCATGGGGAAAAGCCTTGAGGGGAGTGTCGTTAAAGGCACAATCCTGGGCATCGACAATGACCTTGTGCTGATTGATGTCGGGTTGAAGGCGGAAGGCTATGTTGCTCTGAAAGAGTTTGCCGAGGCAGGGCAGACGCCTGAGATCAAGACCGGCGATGTCGTCGATGTTTACCTTGTTCGCATGGAAAACAAGAACGGCGAGGCAATTCTCAGCCGTGAAAAGGCGCGTCGCGAGGAATCGTGGAACGTTCTTGAAGAGGCTTTCAAGGAGAGCCGTCACGTGTCGGGTGTAATGTTCGGTCGCGTGAAAGGCGGCTTTACGGTGGACCTGTCCGGTGCCGTGGCCTTCCTGCCGGGAAGCCAGGTGGACCTTCGCCCCATTCGCGATGTCAACCACCTTATGGGCACGCCGCAGATATTCCAGATTCTAAAAATGGATCGCCGCCGCAGCAACATCGTTGTTTCGCGCCGCGCCGTGCTTGAAGAATCCCGCGCCTCGGCGCGTTCCGAACTTATTGCCACCCTTCAGGAAGGCCAGGTTCGCGAGGGCGTGGTCAAGAACATCACCGATTACGGTGCGTTCGTCGATTTGGGCGGCGTGGATGGCTTGCTGCATGTGACGGACATCGCCTGGCGGCGGATAAACCACCCTTCCGACGTGCTGAACATCGGCGAAACTGTGAAGGTAAAGGTCATTCGTTTCAACTCGGAAACCCAGCGCATCAGCCTGGGCATGAAGCAGCTTGAGGCGGATCCATGGGATGGCATCGAGTCGAAATATCAGGTCAGTGGCGTCTTCACCGGCCGGGTCACGAACATCACCGACTACGGCGCGTTCGTCGAGTTGGAGCCCGGCGTGGAAGGCCTTGTGCATGTTTCCGAAATGAGCTGGACGAAAAAGAACGTCCACCCCGGCAAGATCATCTCGACCAGCCAGGAAGTCGAAGTCAAGGTGCTGGACGTTGATCGCGAACGCCGGCGCATCAGTCTCGGTCTCAAGCAATGCATGCAAAACCCATGGGAAGCGTTTTGCGAGACCCATAAGGCAGGTGCCATCGTTGAAGGCGAAATCAAGAACGTCACCGAATTTGGCGTGTTCATCGGCCTGACCGAAGACCTCGACGGCATGGTGCATCTTTCGGACCTGGATTGGGTCCGGCCGGGCGAAGAGGTTCTGGCCGAGTTCAACAAGGGGGACATGGTCAAGGCGAAGGTGCTGGAAGTTGATGTCGAGAAGGGGCGTGTCAGCCTCGGTCTCAAGCAGCTTACCGAAGACCCCTATCACGGCGAAGGCCCCAGTGAATTTAAGAAGGGCAGCCGCGTCACCTGTACGGTGGTTACCGTTCAGGAACGCGGCATCGACGTTCAGGTCGCCGATCAGTTCACGGCCTTCATTCGCAGGGGGGATCTATCGCGCGATCGTAGCGAACAACGGCCCGACCGTTTCGCAGCCGGCGACAAGGTGGATGCGCTGGTAACGGCTTTCGATGCGAAAAGCCGGAAGCTTGGTCTTTCGATCAAGGCGCTTGAAGTTCGGGAAGAAAAGAAGGCAATGGCGCAATACGGCTCCTCCGACAGCGGTGCAAGCCTGGGCGATATCCTGGGCGCGGCGCTTCACAAGAAGTCCGCCGAGAAGGCCGCGAATAAAACCGAGGACGCCAGCGCCGAGGACGCCAGCGCTGAGGATACAGATGCCGAGGACGCCAGCGCTGAGGATACAGATGCCGAGGACGCCAGCGCCGAGGAAAAAGACGCCTAAGGGCGGCGGCATTTTCAAAGCGAAGGCCTGTTTGGAGGCGCATTGTCCCTGGATGCTGACATCCGCATCGACCGTCAAACCCTAAAACGCAAGCTCGCGTTCTGGCGTGTGCTTGCCATTCTTGCCGTGGTTGTCGGGCTTTTGGTCATTGGCGGCGGTGGCTTGAATTCGATGCGTGGGCCTTACATCGCCCGCGTTGATGTCACCGGAATTATCGTCGATGATCGCGACCGGGACGCCGTTTTGCGGGCGATTGCAGAAGACGATCGCATCAAGGCCGTGATTGTCCATATCGATAGCCCAGGCGGGACGATGGTCGGCGGGGAGGCAATCTACAGCGCCTTGCGCGACATTGCCGAACAGAAACCCGTCGTCGCTGTCCTTGGTACGGTTGCTGCTTCCGGCGGCTATATGACGGCGCTTGCCGCCGATTACATCCTTGCTCGCGCAGGCACCATCACCGGCTCGATCGGCGTCATTTTCCAGACCGCCGAAATTACGTCTCTGCTGGAGAAGCTGGGCATCAAAACGACGGCGATCAAAAGCGCGCCGCTAAAAGCATCGCCGTCACCCCTCGAAAAACTGACACCGCAGGTGCGACACGTCACTCAGGCCATGGTTGACGACATGTTCAGCGTTTTCGTCGCGATGGTGGCGGATCGCCGCGGCATGGGTCTTGAGACGGCGCGCGCGCTTGCCGATGGGCGGGTCTATACCGGCCGCCAGGCCCTAGCCAGAAAACTGGTGGACGCCCTGGGGGGTGAAGGGGCGGCCCGGAAATGGTTGGAGGCGGCGCGAGGGGTTGCCCCAGGCCTGGCCATTCGCGACGTCGCGATCCATCCTGAACCCCTGCCATGGCGCCAAGCCATCACCGAAATTGTAGGAAAAACGGTTTTTTCTGAAAGGCTTACCCTTGACGGCCTGGTTTCGCTCTGGCACCCTTAAGTGGCGGCATTCGCCATCTGCGTTGATCGACAGGCAGTGCGAAACACGCGCAAAACAATGTATGCGCGCAAAACATGTGTGCAAAACATATGCGGATGATCTGGGCGGACGATCTGGACGACAATGACAAAATCCGAACTCATTCAATTTCTGGCGGAACAGAACCCGCATCTTTACCAGCGGGATATCGAGCGTGTCATCGCAACAGTTTTTGACGAGATTACCACCGCCCTTGCCCATGGGGAGCGGGTTGAGCTGCGCGGTTTCGGCGCGTTCTCGGTGAAACGTCGCGATGCCCGGATTGGGCGCAATCCGCGAACCGGTGAAACGGTCCACGTAGCCGAAAAGTTCATTCCTTTTTTCAAGACCGGCAAGGAACTTCGGGAGCGGCTGAACGGCAAGGCCTGAGGCCCCGCCGATCCCCAAACCCGCCTTCCGGGCCGGAGCGAGACTTCAGGCCATGCGGTTTCTTGCCCGCCTTTTCGCCTTTACCTTCGCCATTTCTGCGGCGTTCTTTGCCGCCGCCAATCCCGGCGATCTGACGGTTCAGCTGTGGCCGCTGCCCTATGTCGTAACCCTGCCCATTTATGCGGCGGTGCTTGGGGCGGCGATTTTAGGCTTTTTTGCCGGTGCCCTGGCCGTTTGGCCATCGCTTCGTCGTTCGCGGCGTGAGGTGCGGCGCGAGGCGAAGGCCATCACCGTCCTTGAGGAAGAAACGGCCCGCCTTGGCGGCCATCTGGAGACGGCGCCGGCGTCGCGGTCCTTCTTCCGGCGGCGGCTTTTTGGGCGCAAGGGCCCGTAACGGGCGGGCTGGGTGGCGTCTGCAAAAACCTGCTATACAGGGCGCATCTTGTTCAGGCCGCGACCCTTCGCGCGAAGGGGTGTTTTTACAACCCGTGTTTTTAGAAACCCACGGCTATGTGAGCGTCGAATTTCATGACCGGAGGCAATTCCGCCCGGAAAATTTTCTGCGCAATCGACACGGACGTTCTTGATACGGCCGTGACCCTTGCGCGCGCCCTTGGCGGCCAGGTTGGCGGCATCAAGCTGGGGCTTGAATTTTTCACTGCGTTTGGATCGCAAGGCGTTGCCGCACTTGGCAAGGCAGCGTCTGGCAAGGCAGCGTCTGGCGAGGCCGCATCTGGTGACGTGCCGCCGCTTTTTCTGGATCTGAAATATCACGACATTCCCAACACGGTCGCCGGCGCCGTAGCTGCCGCTGTGGCGATGAAGCCGGCCTTCCTTACCTTGCACATAGCCGGCGGCGCGGCGATGCTGCGCGCCGCGACTTTGGCGGCGGCGGACGCTGCGCGCGAAGCAAAAATTGATTGTCCCCTTCTTTTGGGGGTGACGGTGCTGACCAGTCTGGACGCGGACGACCTTGACGCCATCGGCCTGCGCGGCCCCGTGGGGGAGCGCGCGCTTCGCCTTGCCGAACTTGCGGCGGAGGCCGGCCTTGATGGCGTTGTGGCGTCGGCACGCGAGGTGCGCGCCATTCGCGAACGGCTTGGCCCGGATTTCAAACTTGTCGTGCCGGGAATCCGACCCGCCTTTGCCCATAGTGCCGCAGATCAGAAACGGACGGCAACGCCGGCCGAGGCGCTGGCGGCGGGTGCCGATTTTCTCGTCATCGGCAGGCCGATCGCAAAAGCCCCCGATCCGCTGGCGGCCCTGCGCCGGATTGTCGAGGAAATCGACGGCAAGTCATGACGATTGAAGCAAAAATCTGCGGCATTGCAACGCCAGACGCCCTTGGGGCGGCGGTCGAAGGGGGCGCAAAGTTCGTCGGCTTTGTCTTCTACGGCCCTTCGCCGCGGAACGTCTCCCCGGACGTCGCGCGCCGGCTTGCCGATGCGACGCCAGCGACGGTGCAGAAGGTCGGGCTTTTTGTGGACGCGACGGATGGGGCGATGGCATCGGTTTGCGAGACGGTGCCGCTCGATTTTCTGCAATTGCATGGCGAGGAAACGCCAGAGCGTGTCGCCGCCATTCGGGAAAAATTCGCCTTGCCTGTGATAAAAGCCATTCGTCTTGGCGCGGCAAGCGACGTTTCTCGCGCAGATGCCTATCTGGAGGTGGCCGACCGATTGTTGTTCGATGCGCGCGGGCCGGTGGGAAGCCTTCCCGGAGGCAGAGGGCAAGCCTTTGAATGGGAATGGCTTTTAGGGTATGACGGGTCTATCCCCTGGCTGTTGTCGGGGGGGTTGAACGCCTCTAATGTGGCAAATGCCGTTCGCTTAAGCGGTGCGTGCGCGGTTGACGTTTCCTCCGGCGTTGAGGACAGGCCGGGTCATAAGGACCCGAGGCGGATCGCTGAATTTCTTTCGGCGGTTTCGGCGCTTTGATATTTTAGGTCAGGGAAGGCTTGAGACAAACGACATGACGGAAACGGCCAGACAAACGCACAACGCCTATCGCAATGGGCCCGATGCCGATGGGCATTTTGGGATCTATGGCGGTCGCTTCGTTGCGGAAACCCTGATGCCGCTTGTCCTTGAGGTGGGGAAGGCCTATGAGGCGGCCAAGGCAGACAACGCCTTTGTCCGCGACCTTGCCTATTACCTCAAATATTATGCCGGGCGTCCCTCGCCGCTTTATTTTGCCGAAGGGCTTACCCGGCATTTCGGTGGTGCGAAGCTCTACTTCAAGCGGGACGAGCTGAACCACACGGGCGCGCACAAGATCAACAATTGCATTGGTCAGGCGTTGCTTGCCCGCAAGATGAAAAAAACCCGCATCATTGCCGAGACCGGCGCGGGCCAGCATGGGGTTGCGACGGCAACCATCTGCGCGTTGTTTGGTCTGGATTGCCGCATCTACATGGGCGAAGTCGATATGAAGCGGCAATCGCCGAACGTTTTTAGGATGAAGCTGCTGGGCGCGGAAATTGTGCCGGTCACGTCTGGTTCGTCGACGTTGAAGGATGCGATGAACGAGGCGTTGCGCGATTGGGTGGCGAATGTGGACGACACCTACTACCTGATTGGCACCGCCGCAGGCCCGCATCCCTATCCGCAAATGGTGCGCGATTTTCAATGCGTGATCGGCGGCGAGACAAAAAAGCAGATGATGGAAGCCGAAGGCCGTAACCCCGATACCCTGGTGGCGTGCATCGGTGGCGGGTCGAACGCCATCGGTCTGTTCCACCCTTTTCTGGACGACCCTGATGTGGCGATGATCGGGGTCGAGGCGGCCGGCAAGGGCCTTGAAACGGACGCCCATGCCGCCTCCCTTGCCGCCGGATCGCCTGGTGTTCTCCATGGCAACCGCACCTATCTGTTGCAGGATGACGACGGGCAGATCCAGAACGCGCATTCGATTTCCGCTGGCCTTGATTATCCCGGCATCGGGCCGGAGCATGCCTGGCTTCATGATTCAGGCCGGGTGGACTATGTGGCCATTACTGACAGCGAAGCCCTGGATGCCTTTCAGCTTTGCGCGCGCAAGGAGGGCATTATCCCGGCCCTTGAACCGGCGCACGCCCTTGCCCATGTCGCAAAAATCGCCCCGGATTTGCCGGCGGACCATCTGCTTGTCATGAATCTTTGCGGTCGCGGCGACAAGGATATCTTCACGGTTGCCGATGCGTTGGGGATCGTGCTTTGAGCGTAGAGAAGCCCTCCGCACCCAGCTCTCGCCTGGCCGTGCGGTTTGCCGAATTGGCCGAGGCCGGCCGGGCCGGCTTCATTCCCTTTATCACGGCGGGGGACCCCGATGCGGCGACCTCCCTTGCCATCCTTGAAGGCCTGGCGGACGCGGGCGCGGATGTGATCGAGCTTGGCATGCCGTTTTCGGACCCGATGGCTGACGGCCCGACAATCCAGGCAAGTTCGCTGCGCGCGCTGAAAGCCGGCGCCACCCTTCGCCACACCCTTGCGATGGTGCGTGAATTTCGCAAGGAGAACACGCAAACGCCCCTCGTCCTGATGGGCTATTACAACCCCATTTATGTTTATGGCGTGGCGGCCTTTTTGCGCGACGCGCTGGACGCGGGCGTTGATGGCCTGATCGTTGTGGATTTGCCGCCCGAGGAAGATCGCGAGCTTTGTCTGCCGGCGGTAAAGACGGGCCTGCCTTTTATCCGTCTGGCGACACCGACGACGGACGATCAACGCGTGGCGAAGGTTCTCGAAAATGCGAGCGGCTTTCTCTATTACGTTTCAATTGCCGGCATCACCGGCACGCGCGCGGCACCCGATGCCGTTGTGGCCAAGGCGGTGGCGCGTCTTCGTCAGCATACGGCGCTGCCCATTGCCGTTGGCTTTGGCATTCGTTCCCCGGAACAGGCGGAAAAGATTGCCGGCACGGCCGACGCCGTTGTCGTTGGCTCGGCAGTGGTGGCGAAGATCGAAGCGGGGCTTGCATCAAACGCGTCCCAGGCGGAGGTGGTCGCCGCCGTTCTTCATTTTGTTACGGAACTGTCCGATGGCGTGCGCCGCGCCGTTCATAAACCAAAACCATCCGTTTCCAGAAAGGGCGTTGCATGAATTGGTTGCGTAACTTTGTTCGTCCCAAAATTCGGGCCATCGTTCGCAAGCGCGACGTGCCGGAAAATCTTTGGGAAATCTGTCCCGATTGCGGGCAGATGATTTTTCACCGTGAATTGGAAGCGAATTTACGGGTTTGTCCGGAATGCGGCTTCCACATGCGGCTTTCGGCGACGGCGCGGCTGGCCCTGCTTTTCGACGGGGGGGAATATCAGCGGGTTGAACTGCCAGACGTGCCTGCGGATCCACTGAAATTCCGCGACAAGCGGCGTTACGCGGAGCGTTTAAAGGACGCGCGCACCAAGACCGGTGAGGCGGACGCGATCCTTGTGGCCCACGGGAAAATCGGCGGGATTCATACCGTTGTTGCTGCCTTTAATTTTGCCTTTATGGGTGGGTCCATGGGCATGGCCGTCGGTGAGGGCATCGTGACGGCAGCGCGGCTTGCCCTGCTCCAGGAATCGCCGTTTGTCATCATTCCCGCTTCCGGCGGCGCGCGCATGCAGGAAGGCGTGCTGTCCCTGATGCAGATGGCGCGCACAACGGTGGTTATTCAGGAAATCAAGGAGGCGGGCCTGCCCTATATCGTCCTTTTGACGAACCCGACGACCGGCGGCGTTACGGCATCTTTTGCCATGCTTGGCGATCTAGCCATTGCCGAGCCGGGTGCCATCATCGGCTTTGCCGGCGCGCGTGTGATTGAAACAACGATTCGCGAATCCCTGCCGGAGGGGTTTCAGCGCGCGGAATACCTTCTTCAGCACGGGATGATTGACATGGTGGTGCCGCGCTCAGAGCTTCGCGATACCCTGGCGCGTATTTTAGGGCTGCTGCGCAATCGCGACCCGGCGGGTGAAATCGTTCCCATCGCGCAGCCTTCGGTAGCGCCACCCCGTCCGGACTGATCGTCCATGTCGTTTCGCAGATTCCCGTGACGCTGATGGTGGACCCGATTCTCGAACGATTGTCGGCACTTCACCCAAAGGCGATTGACCTTTCGCTTGACCGGATCGAACGCCTGTTGGCGGCACTTGGCAACCCGCAGGCAGCACTTCCACCGGTTGTTCACGTGGCGGGTACAAACGGCAAGGGGTCGGTCATTGCCTTCTTGCGGGCGATTTTCGAGGCCGCCGGCTATCGCGTCCATGCCTATATTTCGCCCCACCTTGTTCGTTTCAACGAGCGCATTCGCTTAAGCGGGCGGCTGATTGATGAGGCGGCTCTGGCCCGTCTGCTTGCGCGCTGCGAGGCGGCGAATGAGAAGAAAGCGATTACCTTTTTTGAAATCACGACCGCCGCTGCCTTTCTGGCTTTTGCGGAAGCGCGTGCGGCGGGTGATGTGCTGTTGCTTGAGACGGGGCTTGGCGGGCGACTGGACGCGACGAATTTGGTCGCCAGGCCACTTCTGTCCGTGTTGACGCCAATTGCAATGGACCACACGCAATTTCTGGGGCCTTCTCTTGAGGGGATTGCAGCCGAGAAGGCGGCGATTTTGAAGCCAGGCGTGCCGGCCATCATCGGTCCACAGCGGCGCGCGGCGGCGGCGGTTATCAAAGCGCGGGCGCAGGCAATTCATGCGCCGCTTTTCCGGGCGGGACAGGAATGGTCGATTGCCGTCACCGGAGAAGGGATGGAATATCGCGACGGAATGGGTGCAATCCCGCTTCCCTTGCCGGCCCTTGCCGGGGACCACCAGATTGAAAATGCCGGCATTGCCGTGGCGGCGGCACGCGCGTGCGTGGCCCGCGAGTGCGTGGCCCGCAGTTGTATGGTTCACGGCGATACCGGCGGCAGTGCGGTGCACGACGGTGCGGTGCGCGTTGGGGCCGATTTTTCGATTTCCAACGCGGCCCTGGCCGAAGGCTTGCAAAAGGTCCGCTGGCCAGCGCGTTTGCAGCGCCTTTTGCGTGGGCCGTTGCTTGCCCTGCTGCCGCCAGGGGCCGAACTTTGGATCGATGGCGGGCACAATGCCCATGCGGGCGCGGCGCTTGGCCGTTGGGCGGGGGCACAACCGTACCCCCTTTCCCTTGTCGTCGGCATGATGGCAACGAAAGACCCGGAGGCCTTTCTGAAGCCTCTGGCACCCTATGTGGACGTGTTTTGCGCGGTGCCCATCGCCGGCAGCAGTGCGGCGGCGCTTTCTCCGGCGGCACTGGTTGCCGCAGCAAGGCGTGTGGGGATCGAGAAGGCCTTTGCCGCCGATGACCCCGGGTCGGCGATCCGCCGCGTCGTTGCGGCCGGTTCCCCCCCGGCACCCCGGGTTCTGATGGCCGGCTCCCTTTACCTTGCCGGTGAGGTGCTTGGGCCTGAATTTCCGCCCGACCCCCTGTCCTAGAGCGATTCTTGGCGTTACAATGCCGGGCAATGAGTGATATCGCCTATGCCCGCAAGGCCGCTGGCCTCGACCCGAAGAAGTTTGATGACCCGGATCGCACCGCCGACGGCACGTCACGGGCGGTCGTGGCGTTTTCCGGGCTTGAGACGCTGTGGTTCAATACCGGAACCCTCTGCAACCTGACCTGCACCCATTGCTATATGGAATCGAGCCCGACAAATGATCGGCTGGTTTACCTGACAATGGGCGACGTGGCGGCCTATCTCGACGAGATTGTGGCGTCGTGGCTGGCGACAAAGGAAATCGGTTTTACCGGCGGCGAACCTTTCCTCAACCCGGATATTCTCGAGATGTTGCGCGCCGCGCTTGCCGCCGGGTTCCGCGTGCTTGTGCTGACAAATGCCATGCGCCCGATGCAGCGACATAAAAAGGCTCTGATCGCGTTGCAGGAAACCTATGGATCGAAACTCGTTGTTCGCGTTTCGATGGATCACTATGGCAAGGCGTTCCATGACAAGGAGCGCGGTGACGGCACGTGGGAAAAAACCCTCGACGGTCTCAAATGGCTTAGCCGTTCCGGCTTTACCATTCATGTTGCCGGGCGCACCTGTTGGGGCGAGACGACTGACATTTTGCGGGAAGGCTATGGCCGTCTTTTCCGGGCCCATGGCATCGATGTTGATGCGGCCTGTGCGGACGCCCTTGTCCTTTTTCCGGAAATGGACATGGACGAGGACGTGCCGGAGATCACCGAAGCCTGTTGGGACCGTCTTGGTGTTGCCCCTGGCGATATCATGTGCGCGACCTCGCGCATGGTTGTGAAACGAAAAGGGGCGGCCCACCCGGTTGTGCAGGCGTGCACGCTGATCGCCCATGACGCCGTTTTCGAAATGGGGCGTAGCCTTCAGGCTGCTGCGTCCCCGGTAAAGCTGAACCACCCCCATTGCGCGCGTTTCTGTGTTCTCGGCGGCGCCTCGTGCAGCCGCGTTTCTTAAGGCCGGAGGTGTTTTCTTCGGCCTGGACGTGTTTTTTGCCGGTTAAGGTCCCTTGACGAAAAGGCGGGGGGTTTTTATGGTTCGTCTCCCGTGGTGATTTGTTTGACCGGCTTGCGGCCACGGAAAAGAAACCGCTAAAAGGTCCGTGTGGGAACGCCCCTGATCCAATCATCCCTGATCTGAAGGTCAGGGGTTTGCCAGGCTCCCGCCGCTCCTGTGCCGTAAGGGTCTGTGCCGCAAGGGTCTGTATGTTGCAAGGTTCTGTGCCGCAAGGTTCAAGGAGAACGTCAATGGTGGAACGAAAATCCAATCAGGAAAACTGGCGGACCAGCACAAAACTGGTCCGTGGCGGGCAGGTGCGCTCGCAGTTTCAGGAAACCTCCGAGGCGCTGTTTCTTACCTCCGGCTATGTTTATGACGAGGCGGCGCAGGCGGAGCTTGCCTTTAAGGGCGAGCTGGACCGCTACGTCTATTCCCGCTTCAAAAATCCAACCGTTGCCATGTTTGAAGAGCGGATGGCCCTTCTGGAGGGGGCCGAGATTTGCCACGGGACGGCAACGGGGATGGCGGCCGTTTTTGCAACCTTGTCTGGCTATTTATGTGCCGGCGACCGGCTGGTTGTTTCGCGCGCGCTTTTTGGTTCCTGCCGTTACGTAGCCTGTGAGGTGATGCCGCGTTATGGCATCAAAGTTACCGTCGTCGATGGCACGGATCTGGATCAGTGGCGCGATGCGCTTTCCCGTGAAACGAAGATGGTGTTTATCGAATCGCCCTCCAACCCAACCCTTGAAATAATCGACATTCCGGCCGTGGCCGAGCTTGCCCATAAGGCGGGCGCGAAGCTTGTCGTCGACAATGTGTTTGCAACACCTGTTCTGCAATCGCCGTTCACGCTTGGCGCCGACATCGTCGTTTATTCCGCCACGAAACATATCGATGGCCAGGGGCGGTGCATGGGCGGGGCCATTCTGTGCGATGCGGAATTTTCCGAGGAAAATTACGTGCGTTTTCTGCGCAACACCGGCCCGGCGTTAAGCCCGTTTAATGCGTGGGTCTTGCTGAAGGGGTTGGAGACTCTGGCCCTTCGGGTTGAAAAACATTGTGCGAATGCAGCCGCGCTGGCGATCTTTCTGGAAAAGCAAAAGACGGTGCCAAAGCTTTTCTATCCAGGTTTGGCCAGCCATCCACAGCACGCGCTTGCAAAAGCGCAGATGCGCGATTTCGGCACGGTTATCGCCTTTGAGGTCGATGGCGGGAAAAAAGAGGCGTTCCGTTTTCTCGATGCGCTCAAGCTGATCGACATTTCCAACAACCTTGGGGATACGAAAAGCCTGATTACCCATCCGGCAACGACGACACATCAGAGCGTTGATGAGGCGGAGCGTCTTCGCATGGGGATCGGGGAAAACCTGATCCGGATATCCGTTGGCCTGGAAGACGTGGAAGATTTGAAGGAAGACCTGGCCCAGGCTTTTAAGGCGCTTTAGAAAATTCAGGGCGCGCAAAAGGGCATTTGGGTCCTCCCTATGCTGGACATCACCGGCGCGCGCCGTAGAATGGGGGTGCCGGAAGCGGGCGTGAACATTTCAGGAACAAAAACGCGAACGTAGAGCGCAGAATGTACAAGGAAATCACCAACTCAATCGAAGTGACGGTCGAACCCGTCTATCTTGAGGACCAATCGGCACCGGATGAGCACCATTTTGTCTGGGCCTATCGGGTTCGTATTGAGAATTTGGGCGACAAAACCGTCCAATTGGTGAACCGGTATTGGCGTATAACGGATGCGGATGGACGGGTTCAGGAAGTGCATGGCGCCGGGGTTGTTGGCGAACAGCCGATTTTGTCTCCGGGGGAGGCGTTCGAATATACGAGTGGTACGCCACTGCGTACGTCAAGCGGGATCATGGTAGGGTCTTACGAAATGGAATTGGAAAATGGGGACTCTTTTGATATCGCCATTCCGCCTTTCTCACTGGATTCGCCGAATGAAAATGCCTTGCTGCATTAACGTTGATCCGACCCTCAGCCTCCATTTCAAAATAGAATAAAGGAAGACGCCATCATGAGTTCGAAGTCGGCGACCCCTTGCCGCCCCATTGCCATCGCACAGACGCGCCCAACAAAGGCAGAGGCGGAGGACGCCGTGCGGATACTTCTTCGCTGGGCGGGCGAAGACCCGGATCGCGAGGGTCTTCTCGATACGCCGGATCGTGTCGTGCGTTCCTACCGCGAGTTTTTTGCCGGTTACGAGGAAGACCCGGTCGAACTTCTCCAGCGTACGTTCGAAGAGACGGACGGCTACGACGAAATGGTTGTTCTGCGCGACATTCGCTTTGAATCCCATTGCGAACACCACCTTGCGCCGATCATTGGCGTTGCCCATGTCGCTTATCTTCCGAAATGTCGGGTTATCGGCATCAGCAAACTCGCACGGGTTATCGAAGTCTATGCAAGGCGGATGCAGATTCAGGAAAAGATGACGGTACAGATTGCCACTGCCATTCACGAAGTTCTGGAGCCAAAGGGCGTCGCGGTAGTGCTCGAAGCGGAACATCACTGCATGACGACGCGCGGCATCCACAAACCGGGGGTCGCGATGGTCACCAGCCATATGACCGGCGCGTTTCGGGAGAATGCGGCAACGCGGCGTGAATTTATGGCGATGATTGGCTAGATTCGGGTTTCCCCATCCATTGGCCACTGATCGCATGGGGTAAGGACGATCCCGGACAAAAAATGCGTCCGGCTTTAAGTGGTTACTTCCAGTTCCGCTGAAACGGTGGCGAGGCCTGCCTTGCTTGATTTCCGACCCATTCTGTTTGTTGTTGGTCTGCTTCTGACGACTCTTGCCGTGGCAATGAGCGTGCCGGCAATTGCCGATGCGTTGGTCGGGAATGCGGATTGGCTGATCTTTGCGATTTCTTCCGGGTTCACTCTTTTTGTCGGGGTGTCGCTTATCCTGGCCGGGCGAGCCGCCGAAATGCGGCTGAGCATCCGCCAGGCCTTTTTGCTGACGACCTTGAGCTGGCTGGCAGTCGCGATCTTCGCGGCCCTGCCGCTTGCCTTTTCGGATTTGGGGCTTTCCTACACGGACGCTTTCTTTGAATCGATGTCGGGTCTGACAACGACAGGTTCGACGGTGATTGTCGGCCTTGACGATGCACCGCCAGGGATTCTGCTTTGGCGGGCGCTGCTGCAATGGCTTGGCGGGGTCGGCATCATCGTGATGGCCGTGGCGGTGCTGCCGGTGCTCCAGGTGGGTGGCATGCAGCTTTTCCAGACGGAATCTTCGGACACGTCCGAGAAAGTGTTGCCCCGGGTTGCCCAGGTCATTACCGGCATTGCAGTGGTCTATATCGGTCTGACGGGGATTTGTGCCTTTTTGCTTTGGATCTGGGGGATGACGGGATTCGAAGCCGTTGTCCATGCCATGACGACGGTTGCAACGGGCGGTTTTTCGACATCGGACCATTCCATCGGCCACTTCAATAGCGCCGCGATCGACTGGACGATTATCGTTTTTATGCTGCTTTCCTGTCTGCCGTTTGTCCTTTATCTACAGGCCGTTCGCGGTAATTTTCTAGCGCTGATACGGGACGGCCAGGTTCGCTGGTTCCTGGGTGCCGTTCTGATTTATGTGTCGGTGATGGCGATCTGGTTATGGGATTCTTACTACTACTCCTTTGGGGAATCCATCCGCCTTTCTGCGTTCCATGTCGTCTCGATCATAACGGGAACAGGCTATTCCACGGCAAGCTTCGACCTTTGGGGAAGTTTTGCGCTGATCGTTTTCTTCCTTCTTATGTTTGTCGGCGGTTGTGCCGGCTCAACAACATGCAGCATTAAAATCTTTCGCTATCAGGTGCTTTATTCGGCAATGAACGCGCAGGTTAAACGCCTTCTTCACCCCCACGGTGTGTTCGTGCCCCATTACAATCGTCGCCCGATTCCGGAATCCGTTATTTTCTCGGTGTTGAGTTTCATCTTTCTTTTCATGATGTGTTTTGCGGCATTGGCAATCGGGCTTGGCTTGCTTGGGCTTGATTTCCTGACGGCGATATCGGGCGCGGCGACGGCGATCACGAATGTTGGGCCTGGGCTTGGCAATGTGATCGGGCCGGATGGCAGCTTCACCTTCCTTCCAGACACTGCGAAATGGTTGCTGGCCGCAGGCATGTTGCTTGGCCGGTTGGAGCTGTTTACGGTTTTGGTGTTGTTTGCACCGGGCTTCTGGCGCGGCTAAGGCGCAACGCGGAAGCCGGACAGATGGGTCTGGATAGCGGCTTCCATCTCGCGGTCGAAGTCCTTTAACAAATCTTCCGTTAAACGGAACCAGTAATCTTCGCGTTTGTTGATGCTTGCGTTCTCCGGGACGGTCTGGTCGCGGAAGGCCTTGGCCTCGGCAAAGGCGCGCCGTGTGCCCTGGGCATCGATGATTTCAAGGCGGGCTTCAAGGGTGGCGGTGTAACGGGCCCCTTGATCCACCGTGAAATAGCCGCCAATGCCGCCAGCCGTGGGAAGTTTTTCTTCGACCACCCTGGCGTCAAGGATCACGAAACGGGCAATTGCGCCGCCTGGTGCGCCCGCCGCCGTCAACCGGTCCGTGGCCCAGCGTTCCGCCGTTTTCATGGGCGAGGTCGGGAAAAGATGTTCGACGTTTGGCGTACGCATCGGCGGCGTGTACGCGCGCACAATTTCGATCGCGTCCACGTTGAGGCGAACGCCGCCTCGACAGAACGCGCTCCGGGTCGAGACTTCGACTTCCATGAGCGAGAGGTCGATTCGTTGAACCGTCTCGAAGAAGGGGACGCGGAACCCGCGGCCTTTGCCCGTCGCCGAGCTGATCATTCGGTAGCCGAGCCCGTTCTTGTTGTTGGCGCGGCCCGAGAACACGAGGAGCTCGTTAGGCCGGCATATGAACAGGAACTGCTTGACCATCCAGATCAGGCCGAGCGTGGCGATCAAGGTGGCGACGCTGCCGGCGACGACCGCGAAGAAAAGCTCCAAGCCGCCTTCCTTGGCAGCTAACAATAGAGGCAAACCGATCACTCAACCCTCCTTGGCTGATTACGAACGACCCCGGATGGGGTCGTTGCGAGAAGGCGCTCTCCCCGACCGTGAGTTGAGCGCTCTTGACTGAAAGTGTGTGGGAAACGCCA
>NVWO01000033.1 GCA_002746255.1 Rhodospirillaceae bacterium
TGGCAGGGGCTTTGGGTGATTTCCGGATTTTCCGGAGGGATTAACGCGACCCGTTAAAGTAGGACTGCAGCGGTGCAACTTCAAGGGTGCCGCCGCGAAAGGCTGTCGGGGGTGGGCCTCAGGCGCTTTTTTTCTTCGTGCCGGTGGCTGCCATGGGGGACGGTTTTGCCGGGTCCACGTCAATCGGCACGCCGGGCGCACATTTCGAAATGCGAATAGCCAGCGCCGATTTCACATGGTTCACATTCGGTGCCGGTGTCAATTGCGTGGTGAGGAAGCGTTGATAGCTGTCCCAGTCTGCGGCAAAGATTTTCAACAGAAAATCCGTCTCGCCGGCCAGCATGTGGCACTCGCTGACCTCCGGCCATTGCGCCACAAGCGCCTCGAAGGCTTCCAAATCTGTCTCCGCCTGGCTGCTCAGGCCCACCTGGGCAAAGGCGGTGATGCCAAAGCCCAGCGCTTCCGGGTCGATGTCGGCATGGTAGCCACGGATGTAGCCGGCCTTTTCCAGAGCGCGCACCCGGCGCAGACAGGGCGGCGGCGAAATGCCAGCACGGCGCGCAAGTTCGACATTCGTCCGGCGTCCGTCCATCTGCAGATCGTGAAGAATCTGGCGGTCGATTCGGTCCAGCTTGACGCGTACCACGGTTTTAAGCTGCTCCATTTCCGGAAAAAATTGAAATTATATTACGCAATTTTACCCGATGCTTTCGGGAAGGCAAGCAGGCAATTCGTTGGGAATTTGCAGGGAACCATAGGGAACGGCCCGTTTTGCCATGTTTTCGGCTCTACCTCTCGAAGACGCCTGCCGTTATGCTGGCGCGGGTAAAACGATGACAAAGAAAATCTGCTGGATCCTGACAGAGGGCATGGCGGGGACGGAAAACCAGTGCCTTGGCCTGGCGGAAGCCCTTGGTCTTGACCCGGAAATAAAACGCCTGCGGCCGCGATGGCCCTGGCGGTGGCTTCCGGTTGGGCTTTGGCTCGCGCCCCTTGTCGCGCAAAATCCGACGGCCAGTTCTCTTGCGCCGCCCTGGCCGGATGTGTTGATCAGCGCCGGGCGGAAAAGCGTTCCCGTCGCGCTGGCGATCAAGAAGAAAAGCGGCGCGCGCGTCTTTGCCGTGCATCTGCTGAACCCCTACGTCGCTCCGGTACGCTTTGACCTTGTTGCCACGCCGCGCCATGACGGCCTTGAAGGCGACAATGTCATCGTGACGGAAGGGGCCTTGACCCGCATCACCAAGGCCCGGCTTGATGACGCGCTGGACGCACATGGCGGGCGGTTGGCGGCGTTGCCCCGGCCTCGGCTCGCTGTGCTTTTGGGTGGTGCCAGCAAACATTTTAAATTTACCGAGCGGGCTGCGGGGGAACTTGCCTTGCTGCTTCGCGCCATGGTTACGGAAACCGGCGGCAGCCTGATGATTACGGTCTCGCGACGAACCGGTGCCGACGTTGTTGCGCGACTTCGGGCCGGCCTGGAAGGCGTGCCGATGGAAATCTGGGAAGGCGAAGGCGCAAACCCTTATTTTGCCTATCTCGCCGCTGCCGACGCCATTGTGGTGACAAATGATTCCGTTTCCATGGCGTGTGAGGCAGCAACCACGGGCAAGCCGCTTTACGTCTTTGCCCTTGAAGGTACGTCGAAAAAATTCGATGCGTTCCACGAAAATTTGTGCGCGCGCGGGATTGCCCGGCCCTTTGACGGCAGCTTTGAGAAATGGACTTACGAACCCCTGATGGACACCGAACGTGTTGCGCAGGCGGTGCGCAAGCGCCTGGGTGAACGCATGGATGAACCCACGGGCGAACGCCAAAAATAAGCCGCCTTTGCTTGTCAGCGCCGGGCGAGAAATCTATGCTGGCCGGTGCAACAGGCCCTTACGAAAGAAAGCTCCAGAGATGGCGGATATTGAAACAAAGGTTCTCATCATCGGGGCCGGTGCGGCCGGTTACACGGCGGCCATTTATACGGCCCGGGCCGCTCTGGAGCCGGTCCTCGTCCAGGGCATTCAGCCGGGCGGCCAGTTGACGATTACGACGGATGTCGAAAATTACCCCGGCTTCGCCGACGTCATTCAGGGCCCCTGGCTGATGGAACAGATGGGGGCGCAGGCGGCCCATGTCGGCACCAGAATTCTTTCGGACACCATCGTCGAAGTGGATTTTTTAAAGCGCCCCTTTATCTGCATCGGCGATGGCGGCGATCGCTATATCAGCCAGACGGTGATTGTCGCCACCGGTGCGCAGGCGCGCTGGCTGGGCCTGGAAAGCGAGCAGAAATTTCAGGGCTTCGGCGTTTCGGCCTGTGCCACCTGCGACGGATTTTTCTTTCGGGACAAAGTCGTCGCCGTCATCGGCGGTGGCAACACGGCAGTCGAAGAGGCGCTGTATCTGACAAACCATGCCAGCAAGGTGTATCTCGTCCATCGCCGTGACAGCCTGCGCGCGGAAAAAATTCTGCAGGAACGTCTGTTTCGAAACAAGAAGATCGAAATCATCTGGAACCATGTCCTTGATGAAATTCTTGGAACCGACGCGCCGCTGCTTGGCGTAACGGGGATGCGCATTCGTGACGTGGCCAGCAACGCCACCCGCGATATTGCGCTTGATGGTGTGTTCGTCGCCATCGGCCACACGCCGACGACGACGTTGTTCGAGGGTCAGATTGCGATGGACGCGCAAGGCTATATCGAAACCGCAGCCGATTGCATGGCAACGAATGTGCCGGGGGTTTTTGCCGCCGGCGACGTGCAGGATAAAATCTATCGCCAGGCGGTGACGGCTGCCGGCACCGGCTGCATGGCGGCGTTGGAGGCGGAAAAATTTATAGCCGAACAGGAAATCGAAACGCCCGAACCGGCCAGTCAGGCAACGGCCTAGGGCTAAACACCTTTTAGTAGCGTCTCAGTTTGAAATTCTGCCGAACCAACGTCCTGAACGTCTGCTTTTTAGCGGATCATGCCTATTTTACGCTCAACGGCAGACATTGGCGTGTGTTCAAAAAACCTCTTTCATTAGAAAAGCCCAAACCAAGTGACTTGTGGCACCAGCGCCAAAGACAGTGGCCAAACCGCAATCGTTCCAACCATCCAGATTATCCAGCTCTCACCCTTAAAGACCCATGTAGATACAAGCGCATAGATGATGCCAATTGTGCCCGTTAAAACGAACAACACAACTGCTTTTAGGATGGTGGTATCGACGGCATAAGCTACGAGGAAGGCAAATGCGAAAAATAGCGATAGACCGCCTGTTATATCGATAAAAGCACCGATAGCTTGGTTGTCGCCTTGAAGACCACGTAAGCGAGCCCTTACCCAACGCTGGTTCTCGAAGCGTGCTGTACTAAATAGAACGAATAAAATTCCGAGATCTGTTTTAGGTAAAAGTTCCATGATCGCTGCCATATCAATCTCTCTTAATCATGAAACGCATGGTGGCCGAGCAAGACCAATCTGGCCCTCTACATAAAAAGCTGTTCGCCTTCGAGGTTTTTGTAAAGCCCGCTTACGAATTCGCCATAGCCATTGTAAAGCTGGGTCGGCGTGGTCTCCAGCGTGCCTAGCACGCGTTCCTTGGCCTGGGACCAGCGCGGATGCGCGACCTCGGGATTTACGTTTGCCCAGAACCCGTATTCCGCCGGTAGGATCGTCTCCCAGAAGCTTTTTTTGCGTTTTGCGACAAAGGTAAAACGCGTGATCGACTTGATGGATTTGAAGCCATATTTCCACGGCACGGCAAGGCGAAGCGGTGCGCCGTTCTGGGGCAGGGCTGGCTTGCCGTACGCCCCGGTGACGAGAAAGGCGAGCTCGTTTCGTGCTTCTTCCAGGGTTAAGGCTTCGACATAGGGCCACGGATACCAGGCCTGTTTTTGGCCGGGCGCGATTTCCGGGTCGAAGAAGGTTTCCATCAACACAAAATTTGCGGAGGCCTTCGGTTTGGCAAAATCGACAAGGGCGCGCATGGGAAAGCCGCTCCACGGCACCACCATCGACCAGGCCTCGACGCAGCGATGCCGGTAGACGCGTTCTTCAAGGGGCATCGCCTTCAACAGGTCGTCGATGCCGATTTCCATCGGCTTTTCGACCAGGCCATCGAGAACAACCGTCCAGGGCCGCGTTTTAAGCGCCTGGGCCGCGTCGCGAATGTTTTTGTGGGAGCCGAATTCGTAGAAATTGTTGTAGGCGGTTACGAATTTCTCATCCGTCAGCGCGCGCGTGGCCGTGTAGCGGGGATTGCGCGCCACGGGATAGAGATGCGCGCTTGGGTCGGCGGCGCGTGCGGCGTGGTTGAACATGGGAAGCAGGGGCGACGTGGCGGCCAGGATCGTGCCGGCGGCAAGACCGCGCATCAACGCGCGCCGGTCTTGAAAAACAGCTTCCGGCGTGACATCCGATTCACGCAGTTCCCATTCACGACGGCGGCGGTTGCGCATTTTTTGGTTCCTTCCCGTTTGCCGAAAAGCTTATGGGGCGCACCGGCCGGCCACAATTCAACTTCCCGTGAGAGAACGGCGCGGGTTTAACGAAGCGCGTCACAGGCGCGCCGGATCCGCGCGCAGGCTTCTTTCAGCATTTCCGTTGACGTGGCGTAGGACACGCGGAAAAAAGGCGACATCCCGAACGCTTCGCCATGAACGATGGCAACGCCTTCGCTTTCCAGCAGATAGGCCGCAAAATCGGCGTCCGTCTTCAGCACATTGCCTTTCGGCGTTTTCTTTCCCATCAGGGCTTCACAGCCCGGATAGACGTAAAAGGCACCTTCCGGCGTGTGACAGGTCAGTCCCGGCGTTTCGTTCAGGGCGGCGACAACCAGATCGCGTCGTTCCTTGAAGACAGCAATGTTTTTGGCAAGAAAGTCCTGGGGCCCGTTCAGGGCTTCCACCGCAGCGGCCTGGGAAATCGAACTTGTATGGGTCGTGCTTTGGGATTGTATTTTGTTCATGGCCTTGATCAGCTCAAGCGGCCCGGCGGCATAGCCAACACGCCAGCCGGTCATGCAATAGGCCTTGGACACGCCGTTCAGGGTCAGCGTGCGCTCATAAAGCTTGGGCTCCACCTGGGCCGGGGTTGCAAATTCAAACCCGTCATAGACAAGAAGCTCGTACATGTCGTCGGTCATGATCCAGACATGGGGGTGGCGCAGCAGCACGTCCGTCAGCGCCTTGATCTCATCAAAGCTATAGGCGGCCCCGGTTGGATTTGAAGGCGAATTTAAAACAAGCCATTTCGTTTTTGGCGTGATCGCCTTGTCGAGAGCTTTCGGCGTCAATTTGAAATTGTTTGCCTGTGTGCAGGGCACAATAACGGGGGTGCCTTCGGCAAGCAGCGTCATGTCCGGATAGGAAACCCAATAGGGGGCCGGGATGATGACCTCGTCGCCGGGGTCAAGGGTCGCCATGAGGGCGTTGTAGATTGTCTGCTTGCCGCCGCAGCCGACGGTGATTTGATCGGGTGTGTAGGTGAGGCCGTTGTCGCGCCTGAATTTTTCGCAAATCGCCTGACGCAGCGCCACCGTGCCGGCGACGGGGGTGTATTTTGTTTCGCTGCGGTCGATGGCCGCTTTCGCTGCCGCCTTGATGTTGTCCGGGGTATCGAAATCCGGCTCGCCGGCACCAAGGCCAATCACGTCGCGGCCTTCGGCGCGAAGCTCTGCCGCGCGCGTTGTCACCGCGATCGTCGGCGAGGGTTTAATCTTGCTCAAGCGTTTTGCAAGGATCGCCATCCGGTCACTTTCTTCTGTTCGTGTGTCGCTCTCTTTTAGAAGAGCGGCCCAAGGTTACATTCCCGTAAACGGCTTCGGTTTTCTTTTTTCGAGAAAGGCTGTGATTGCCTCGTGGTGGTCGTCCGTCTTGTGGCAGATGGATTGCAGGACAGAGGAGCTGTCGAGCATCTCGTCCAGACCGGCTGAATGGGCCTGGCGCATCAGGATTTTCAGGAAGCGAACCGCCACCGCCGGTCGCGAGGCGATGCGGCGCGCCAGTTCAAAGGCGCGTGGAAGCAGCGCGTCGGGTTCCAGGCATTCCAGGGCGAGGCCGATTTTCTGGGCCTCCTTGCCGCCCACCGTGCGGCCGGTCAGCATGAGTTCCGCCGCGCGTTGCACGCCGACCATGCGTGGCAATATCCAGGCGCCGCCGTCGCCCGGTATCAGGCCAAGGTTGATGAAGGCGGCTGAAAACTGGGCTTCCGTTGAGGCCAGCGTCAGGTCGCAGAAAAGGGCGAAGTCGCAGCCCGCGCCGATGGCCGGTCCCTGCACGGCGGCGATTGTCGGCACGTTCAACAGGTGCAGGGCCTTGGGCAGGCGTTGAATGCCATGGACGTATTTTTTCTGGATTTCCGGCGAGGTGCCGCCATAGGGGCCGTCCGGATCCAGAATTTCACGCAGATTGCCGCCGGCGGAAAACGCCTTGCCCTCGGCTGAAATCACCAGCACGCGGGCGTCCGATCCGGTTTCCACACGCTCGAACACATCGAGCACCTCTTCGACGAGGCCGCCGACGGTCAGCGCGTTGCGGGTGTCGTCTCTGGCAAGGATCAAATGCCCAATGCCGTCCTCGACTGAAAATTTCACATGGTCATAAGACATACGGGTTCTCATTCTAAAGAAAGGGTGCCGTTCGTGGGTATTGCTAACGGGTATCGTTAACGATATTTGACCGAAAGAATCTCATAGGATTTTGACCCGGCGGGCGTCGTCACTTCGACGAAGCTGCCCTTTTCCTTGCCGAT